>JAFULN010000070.1 GCA_017473335.1 Erysipelotrichaceae bacterium | reverse complement strand
TGAAGAAATGAATCATTAGCCCCACATATCGAGTGTTCTGTCAAGTATTTGAGTGAAAAATAGACACAAAAAAAAGAAGAGTCAACTAAACGTTGATTCTTCTCTGTATTTTGTCATCTTAACTTAATGACATTGCACTTAGGTGACTTTTTATCTTTTTTTAACATGGATTATCTTGTTTATTAGTATTATAATTAAATAATCAAGTAGTGTGTCTTGATAGAAAGGACAGTCAGAAATGAGATTAACAAATTACTGGTGGCTATTGATCTGGCTGTTTGCAGCAGGAGCAATACTTCACTACTATCCAAAGAAATATGTAAAAGTCAATGGACACTATGAACCTAGATGGGATTGGATACCAGCAATCATACTAGCAGCACCCTATGTGATATGGGCGGGGTATAGAGGTGATATTAGTGATACCGGATTATATCGTAAGCTTTTTTTGGAACTGCCTTCTGATATTTCACAAATTCCTAGTTTCTTTGTAAATGATGTAAAGGATCCAGGGTTTAGTGTTGTTCAGATTTTGATAAAGAATGTGATAGGAAATAACGATGAGCTTTTCTTTTTAATCGTTGCTTTATTCCAAATTGTATTAATAATTTGGATATTTCGTAAATATTCCAAATATTATTGGCTTTGTCTGTTTTTATTTATTTCGTCAACAGATTACATATCGTGGATGCAGAATGGGATGAGACAGTTTATAGCGATTTGTATGATTTTTGCGTGTACGAATTGGATTGTAGAAAAAAAGTATTTACCTACAATAGGCATTATTCTACTGGCATCTTCTATTCATCAATCTGCATTGTTGATGATACCTATTATTTTTTTGGTGCAGGGAGAAGCTTGGAATCTTAAGACTTTGTTGTTTCTTGTAGCGACAATGGTTGTCATGATATATGTGGATCGCTTTACACCTATTTTAAATGATATGTTACAGAGTACACAGTATGATGACATGATGACCAATGAAATTTGGACCAATGATGATGGAACGAATATGATTCGTGTATTGGTTTATTCTGTTCCTGCGTTAATGTCTTTAGTAGGATTACGTTATGTAAGAGAAATCAATAATCCATTAATCAATGTATGTGTGAACTGTGCAATTGTAACGATGGCATTGTATGGTGTTGCATCTGTAAGTTCAGGGATTTATATTGGACGTTTACCTATGTACACAACGTTACAGGGATATATTGCCTTGCCTTGGTTGATAGAACATATGTTTACTAGAAAGTCTGCACAATTCGTGACATTTGCCATGGTTGGATTATTTGTGGTTTTCTTTTATTTCCAAATGGGACTTACTTGGGGGCTGTTATAAGTTTTATGAAAATAAGTATAATTATACCGATTTTTGCGGTCGAAAAGTATATACGTGAATGTGTGGATAGCGTTTTAGGTCAAAGTTATTCGGAAATTGAAGTTGTTTTAGTTGATGATGGTTCGCAAGATAAATCTCCTCAAATATGTGACGAATATTTATTGAAGAATACTAATGTGAAGGTTATTCATAAAGAAAATGGGGGATTGTCTGATTCGAGAAATGTAGGCGTACAAAATGCTACTGGGGAATATGTTCTGTTTTTAGATGGAGATGATTTTTTTGAGGATTCTTATGCAATAGAGAGACTTGTTAATAGAGTTTCAATATCTAAAGCTGAAGTCCTTAATTTTTCATACATAAAATATTATGATGATATAAAGAAACAAGAACCCTACTTTTATGATAAACCATCTATGCCGTTAGGATTAACCAAAAAAGAACAAATTAAATATCTGATAGAGAATAATTTATATATTGCTTCTGCTTGTAATAAAATGGTTAAAAGGAAACTATTAGATGATTTGAAATTTGAAAAAGGTGTTTATTCTGAAGATATTGAATGGTGTGCTAAATTGCTGCTGAAAGCGAAATCATTAGATTTTGTGTGTGAGAATTTTTATTGTTATCGTCAAAGGAGTGGTTCGATTTCTCATTCAATCAATGATAAGAAATGTTTTGATTTATGTCTGAATATTATCAAATCTATAAAGGTTGCTGAGAGTTCAACCGAAGATTTAAAACTATTATTATATGGTTACGCTTCTTATCAGTATGGAACATTTTTTAAAGTTCAAGCTATGGCTGAAAATATACAAGATAATTGTTTTGCTGAGTTGAAAGAATATCAATGGATTCTTTCATATCATTATGGTAATAAAAAACTATATATTCTTAATTTAGGATGTAAAGTGTTTGGATATATAAATATCTGTAAGTTTATTAGGTATGTATTTTTACTGAGAAAAGGAAGAAAAAGATAATGGCAATGTTGACTATTTTTACACCATCATATAATAGGGCTGACTTATTGCCAAGATGCTACGAAAGTTTAAAAAGGCAAACGTGCAAAGATTTTATTTGGATGATCATTGATGATGGATCATCTGATGGTACTGATATTTTAGTGAATTCTTGGATTGATAAAGAGAATGACTTTGAAATAGAGTATTATTACAAAGAAAATGGGGGATTGCATACAGCTTATAATGAGGCAATTTCTCATTTGAGAACTGAATTATCCATGTGCATTGATTCAGATGATTTCGTTCCAGACGATGCTGTAGAAAAAGTGCTCGATTTCTGGAAAAAAAAAGGTTCAAAAGAATACGCGGGGATTGTTGGACTCGATTATGATTTAGATAACAATGTCATTGGTGATAAATTACCAGAACAGAAATCAGTTAATTTAATAGACTTATTAATAGGGAAATATCCCATTCACAATGGGGACAGAACTAATGTAGTTAGATCTGAACTATATAAAGAAGTTGCTCCTATGAAAAGTTTTGAAGGAGAGAAAAATTTTAATCCCCATTATATGCATTTACAAATCAGCAAAAAATATGATTTTCTTGTTCTTAATGAAAATCTTCGCTATGTTGAGTATCAGCCAACGGGTATGAGTGCATCTATATTAAGACAATATAAAAACAGCCCAAACAGTTTTATAGAAACTCGAAAATTGTATTTAAGCTTTCCCGACACTTCGTTTGTATTCAAGTTTAGACAATCTATTCATTTAGTTTCAAGCTGTATATTGGCAAAAAAAGTTAAGCAAATATTCAGTTGTACAAATAATATATGGATACTATTACTTGCTTTGCCCTTTGGCTTTGCGTTAACGATATATATACTTATAAAAACAAGCTAAAAAGAAGGAAAATATTATGATACCTAAAATAATTCACTATTGTTGGTTTGGAGATAAACCGAAGCCTGATTTACTCATTAATTGTATGAATAGTTGGAAAGAAAAGTGTCCTGACTATGAGATTGTTGAGTGGAACCAAAATAATTTTGATATTGAGAAGCATCCCTTTATAAAAGAAGCGTATAATGCCAAACAATATGCATTTGCGGTTGATGTTATTCGTTTGATGATTATTTATTATTATGGTGGTTTCTATCTTGATATAGATGTTGAATTATTGAAATCTCTTGATGATTTGTGTCAATATGATTGCTTTTTCTCTTTTGAGAATGAAATGTATATCAATGGGGGATTAGGGTTTGGAGCAGAAAAAAATCATCCATATATTAAACACTTAATTGATATGTATGATGAATTATCAGTATATAAAAATGGCAAAGTTAATATTTCCTCTCTTGTTTCACCTGGATTAACTACAAAGGGTCTATTTGAGTCAAATGATGAGCTTATAGCAGATGGCTCTATATCACAAATAATTGATAATTGTATTTTTATGTCTATTAATGATTATCGAGCTAGGGCTATTCATCATTATGCTAACACATGGGGAGATAACTCTGAATCTTCTAAGCGAAAAAGATCCAAATTAAGTCTTTACATACAATCAACAATTAAGCGACCTAAGTATTACAGATATTTTGGGAGAAAGAACGGTATAGTGAAAAAAGTTTATTCATTTATTGCTTATGATTTGTTTGATTGTGGAATTTGGTATTTTGTAAAACGTTTATTAAAAAAATTTATAAAGTAATAGATTGTGTGATTGGAGGAGAATGAAAATGAAGAAAATTTTATTCTTGATACATGATCTTGGACATGGTGGCGCAGAAAAGGTCTTGGTTAATCTTGTCAATAATCTAAATAAGAGTAAATTTGATGTAACTGTTATTTCTCTTTTTGGTGGAGGAGTAAATGAATCTTTTTTAAATAAAGATGTTCATTATTATTCTGTTTTTAAAAAAAGCTTTCCAGGAAATAGTCATTTTATGAAACTATTTTCTCCAGCCCAGCTTCATAGGTGGTTTGTGAAAGATAAATATGATGTTGAAATTGCATATTTGGAAGGTCCATCTTCAAGAATAATTAGCGGCTGCACCAATTCAAAAACAAAACTTATTTCATGGATTCATGTAGAGCAACACACAGAAAAGACTGCAGCACAATCGTTTAGATCGTTTCGAGAATCAATTGAGTGTTATAAAAAGTATAATCAGATTATTTGTGTGTCTGATTATGTGAAGAAAGATTTCTTAAATATTTATCCGATGATAGATAACATTTCTACCCTGTATAACACCAATGAAACCGCACAGATACTTCAGATGAAACAAGAAGAAGTAGAGTTAGATTTATTTAATGAGAATGAATTGAAATTGTGCGGAGTAGGAAAAATCATGCCTAGTAAGGGATTTGATAGATTGGCACGAATACATCGAAGACTAATTAATGAAGGATTACCTATTCACACATATATACTAGGAATTGGAAAAGACCAAGAGAAAATAGAAAAGTATATAACTGATAATAAACTGAATAGCAGTTTTACATTTCTAGGTTATCAAACAAATCCATACAAGTATGTAGCGAAATGTGATTTGTTTGTATGTGCTAGTTTTGCGGAAGGTTTCTCTACAGCTACTACTGAAGCTTTGATAGTAGGTACACCTGTATGTACTGTTGAAGTATCAGGAATGAAAGAAATGCTTGGAGAGAATGATGAATATGGTTTAGTAGTAGATAATGATGAAGAAGCACTATATCAGGGAATTAAGAAATTAATTACTGATAAAGAGTTATTAAGTCATTATAAACAGAAAGCTATTGAAAGAGGAAAGAGATTTAGTACAGAAGAAACTGTGAAAGCAGTGGAAGAGATGTTGATGTCGTCGGGGTGATAGTATGAATGAAGATATTTTGATTTCAGTGATTGTTCCTGTGTATAATACTGAATCTTTTGTTGAAAGATGTATTGCTTCTATACAAAATAATACTTATTCTAATTTGGAAATAATTTGTGTAAATGATGGAAGTACAGATTTAAGTATTAAAAAATTGAATGAATTGGCTAGTCAAGATCGGAGAATAATGATTATTGACAAGGAAAATGGAGGAGTATCGTCTGCAAGAAATTATGCACTTAATATATCCAGTGGAAAATATGTATGTTTTATTGATTCAGATGATTGGATCCATAAGGATTATTTTCGTGTGTTATTGAATGCAATTGAGGTATCTAATAGTGATGTTGTTATCTGTCATCATAAAGAAATGACTACTATGGATCACTTTGACACTAATAGACAAATTAAGTCTATGAAAATTAAAGAAGTATCTTTAGAAAAAATTAATAGTATTGGATATTACAGGAATTCTGTGTGTGGTAGGATATATCGTAGACAAATCATAAATGACAGTCGTTTCCCCAAAATGATACAATGGGGCGAAGATACTATTTTTAATCTTATGATTAGTTCAAAACAAAGTGTTAAGTATTCAATTATTAGCGAAGTTATGTACTTTTATTATCGAGGAAATAGTAATTCACTAGTGAAGAATAAATCATTAGATTCTGCGCTTTTAAGGTGTAAATGGTTAATTGAAAATATTGAAAAATTCCATAATCCGGATTATGTAATATTACTCATTTATAAAGATATTTTGTTCTATAGATATGAGTGTTCGTTTTGTAAGAATTATAATGACGTTTTAAATAATGTAAATATAGTCACAAAAAATATAAATGGGTTATTATGCAAGTGTAAAGGTATATCTGCACAAAAAAAAATTTTGCTTATTTTCTTTTTAATTTTTCCAATGTTTTATAGATTACAATTAATAATAAAAGATCGTTCGTATATAAAGTTTGAGGAAACTATAAAAAATAATTATTGTAATCTGGAAGTTAGAAGATGGAGTGATTTATGAAATCAGAAGTATAGTTGTTTTTTGCGTATGATAAATAAAAAATCGCTACTGAAGCTTTGATAGTAGGTACGCCCGTATGTACTGTTGAAGTATCAGGGATGAAAGAGATGCTTGGAGAAAACAATGAATATGGTCTAGTTGTAGATAATGATGAAGAAGCATTATATCAGGGAATTAAGAAATTAATTACTGACAAAGAGTTATTATGTCATTATAAACAGAAAGCAATTGAAAGAGGAAAGAGATTTAGTACAGAAGAAACTGTGAAAGCAGTGGAAGAGATGTTGGTATCGTTGGGGTGATAGTATGAATGAGGATATTTTGATTTCAGTAATTGTTCCTGCGTATAATTCAGAAAAATGGATATCATCTTGTTTGGATAGTATCCTTTCTCAAACATATTCGTATTTAGAAGTGATTGTGATTAATGATGGTTCTATAGATAGTACAGGGAAAATTATCGATGATTATTCGTTAAAAGATGACCGTATTATTCCTATTCATCAAGAAAATAAAGGGTTAGTAAGAACAAGAGAAGTAGGTATTTCAATTGCTAAAGGAGAATATGTTACCTTTGTTGATAGTGATGATACTGTTGCAAAAAATATGTATGAAAAACTGTTGAATAATGCAGTTAAATATAATGCAGACATTTCACATTGTGGCATGTCATATTGTTTTGAAGATGAAATAATTAAGACAAATGCAGATAATCGAATATTTGTTCAAAATAATTTTGAAGGAATGCGAGATTTGCTTGTTGGAGAGATTATAGAGCCCAGCTTATGTAACAAACTTTACAAGAAAGAGTTATTGGTGGATAGTTGTTTAGACTTGACAGTATTGAACAATGAAGATTTGTTAAGAAACTATATTTTATTTTCTCGTTCACAAAAAAGTGTATTTGAGAATTTTGGGGGGTATCATTATCTTCAAAGAGATAACTCTATGTCTAAGAATAATCTAAAAATAGTTCAAATGGCTAGACATATCGCTAAAGCAAGAAAGTTAATTGTAAATGATTCAAAGAAAAATCATCCTGAAACTTATCCATATGCAATGCGTTCATGGTTAAATTGTTATGTGAATTTTCTTAATCAAATGGCTTTTTCAGATGATAAGGATGTACAAAAATATTGGAATGAATGCAGAGTGTTATTGAAAAAAGAAAAATCAAATTTTAAATATTTGATTAGACGCCAGCAGATTGCTGCTTGGTTGATTGTTCTTTCTCCAAAATTACATCAAATAGTTTATAAAGTATATAGTAAAAAAGGGTAAAATGGCTATGGGAGACTTAATATCAGTAATTGTTCCAGTATATAAAGTTGGAGAGTATCTTGATGAATGTGTGCAATCTATTGTTTCACAAACATATAAGAACTTAGAAATCATTCTTGTTGATGATGGGTCACCTGATCAATGTCCTGAAATGTGCGATAAATGGGCAAATAAAGACGATAGAATTAGGCTGATTCATAAAAAAAATGGTGGATTATCTGATGCTCGTAACGCAGGATTGGATATTGCTACAGGAGATTATATTGCTTTCGTTGACAGTGATGATTGGATTCAGCATGATATGTATGAAAGAATGCTAAATGCATTAATTGAAAGTGAAGCAGATATTTGTGCTTGTGGCATCAAAGCGTGTTTTCCTGATAAAGAAAGCAGTTTAAATGCAAAAGCAGTTATTGGAGCTTCTGAAAAGGTCTTAGAAATGATTTATAGTGATACAATATATCCTGTAGCTGCTTGGAATAAACTTTATAAAAAAGAGTTGTGGAAAGACTTTAGATTCCCGGTAGGGAAAATTTGTGAAGACGCATTTACTACATATTTATTAGTCCATAAAGCAAATAAGATTGTACAAATTGAAGATTTACTTTATAACTATCGTATTCGCGAAAATAGTATTATGACTTCTTCGTTTACTAAAAAAAGAATGGATGAAGAAGAAGCTTGGAGAAAGAACTATGAATTTATATCAAAAGAGTATCCAAGAATAAAAAGAAAAGCTTTTGTTTTTTATTTACAAAAAGTAAATGGATTAATTCATTTGATTCCGTTAGATCAAAAAAAAGAATATCAGGAAGAATATGATTATCTTTATAAAGTGTTAAGAGATAATTTCTTCTATATTTTGCTTTTTAGTAAAATGAATTTTAAGTATCGTATAAAGTTTTGTTTAGACTTTATTAAATTGTAAAGGGAAATACATATGCCTAAGTTCTCAATTATTATTCCTATATATAATGCAGAAATGACTTTAAATAGATGTCTGGATTCAATTATGGGCCAGACCTTTTCTGATTTTGAGGTTATTATGATTGATGATGGATCAATGGATTCTAGCAATGAAATATGCAAAAAATATTGTGAACAAGATAAAAGATTTTACTTATTTTCTCAAATGAATTCAGGACCGTCAAAGTCAAGAAATGTTGGAATAGATAATGCCAAGGGAAGTTGGATATGCTTTGTTGATAGTGATGATTATGTTTCTGAAGATTATTTAGAAAAGATAAATGATGCAATTATATCTGAGGATGTTGATAGTGTCTTTATGGGATATCATCAAGTAGATAATAATGGTGTAATTATTAAATCAAAAGTTCCATCATTTCATTCTCCTGAAATAAAAGAAATTGCAATAGAACTATCAAAAATTGATATGTTCGGATATACATGGATTAAAGTGTTCAAAAGAAATGTAATAGGGGATATTCGATTTAGCGAAGAGTTAAATCTTTTTGAAGATGAAATGTTTGCATGCAATGTGATTAATAAATGCAAGAAAATATCTATTATACATGAGAGCTTATATTATTATGTTAATGGAGTACAAGATGCGCTAACAAATCGAACATATCAAGATTATTGTGTAAAAAGTGATTTGGTCTATAAAGCGTGGAAATCTTTGTTATCGGAAGAAAAATATAACAATTATTTAGCACAAAAGGCAAATTCTTATGTTGAGAGATGTAAATATTATTGTTTTGAGAGAGATGTAGATTTGAATCATTTTGTTGATGATTTATCTAATACTTTATTTTTTAAAGAACATACAAGCATTTCTAAATTTGATAAATGCGTTCAAAAAAAACAATATCTAATGATTGGCTTAGAAAAAGTTAAATATCTTTCAATAATTAAGTTGTCTAAAATGATTAGAAAGTGATGGGATTATGAAACAGAAAGTGTACGCATATTTTCATGCAGGAAGTAAGAATCATGGGTGTGAAGCAATAGTGAGAGCAACGCAATCGTTGATTGAAGAGAAAATGATTCTTGTTTCGGCAGCTCCAGAAGAAGATAAAAAGTATGGGATTAACAAAATAGTAAATGTCATTGGTAAAACCAGTTCAAACTATTCACTTTTCGAAAAGATTAAGATTAAATTTGGCAATCAAATCTTAAAGAGTGAACAGATAGGGTACGATTTCTCTTCTAAACATGAATGTGAATCTTATAACGGACCTGGAATTGCACTATCAATAGGTGGTGATAATTATTGCTATGGTCATACATATAATTTGTATTTGGCAGGAATGAATCGTCATTTGAAACAAAGAGGGTTAAAGACTGTACTTTGGGGATGTTCAATAGAACCATCTACTGTTACAAAAGAAATGAAAAAAGATTTTGCGAATTATGATTTAGTTGCAGCAAGAGAAACGATTTCTTATGATTATTTAAAGATGTGTAACTCAAATACTGTTTTGATTTGTGATCCTGCATTCCATCTTGAAAAAGAGGAGTTACCACTCCCTAAGGGATTTGTTGAGGGAAAAACAGTTGGTATTAATTTAAGTCCGTTGATTCAAAAAAGTGAGTCCATTTCTGGAATTACCTTGTTAAATTATAAGAATATGATTGAATCAATCATTGAAAATACTGATTATCAGATTGCTTTGATACCTCATGTAGTATGTGATGGAAATGACGATAGAGAGCCATTACGAAAGTTATATGAAGAATATAAGAGTTCTGGTAGAATTGTAATGATTGAAGACTGTAATTGTTGTCAGCTGAAAGGATATATTTCTAGATGTAATATGTTTATTGGAGCACGTACGCATGCGACAATTGCAGCGTATTCTTCATATGTTCCAACTCTTGTGATTGGATATTCGACAAAAGCAAGGGGCATTGCAAAAGATTTGTTTGGGACTTATGATAACTATGTTTTGCCAGTTCAGCAATTAAGTAATCCTGATGATATGGTAAAAGCATTTGATTGGCTCAATAATTATAAAGAAAGTATTAACAAACACTTAATGAAAGTGATTCCAGATTATAAAGAAAGAATTAATATAGGAATAAAAAAAATGAATGAACTCTAACGAAGTGAGGTGACTGTATGGAAAGGAAAAAAGTGGCTATTTTGTTGCCCTGGCTGAAAATGGGTGGAACAAATAAGATAGCTCTTCATTTTATGAGGGAACTATCTGAGTATTGCGATGTAACGTTAATTTTGAGTCAAAATACTGGTGAACTTCTATCGCAGTTACCTGATAATATCCATTTGATTATTGATCAAATGAAAGATTTTAAATCTATTGTTAAAGAAGATGTTAAAAAGTTTAGAATCATTTCGTTAATAAAAGATGTAATTTATTACGCAAAAATTCGATTAGGAAAAGACAGCGTTGATAATTATAAATATATAGTTGATCGACATGGATATATTTGTGATACAGAATTTGATTGTGCAATTTCTTATCATGGACAATCTCCTGAACGATTACTTAATTTGATTTATCGTACTCATAGCAAGAAGAAAGTTGCATGGATTCATGGTGAAATGTCTTTTTCTGAAGATAAGATTAATCGTTTGAAAAAGTACTATGACAAATTGGATCATTTCTTCTTTGTATCAAATCCTACAAAAGAATCATTTGTTAAAGTGATTCCAGTTATAGATGATAAAACAACTGTCTACTATAATCTAATAAATAAACAAGAAATCTTAGATAAGTCTAGCTTAGATTATGAACCTGAATTTTCTGAAGAATACATCAATTTGTTGACTGTAGGACGTGTATCTTCAGAAAAAGGACAAGATATGATTCCTTCAATTACAAGAACTTTAATAAATTTAGGTCATAAAGTTAGATGGTATATTGTTGGTGATGGAGATATGAGTGCCTATGTAAGAAAACAGATAGAAGAATTAAATGTTTCTGATTCAGTTTTTATGTTAGGGACAAAAACAAATCCATATCCATATATGAAACATTGCGATATTTATATACAACCATCATATACAGAAGGATATTCCACAACAATCTGTGAAGCGGGAATGTTAGGAAAAGCAATTGTTGGAACTAAGCCTTCTGGAGGCATCCGTGATCAAATTACAGATGGAGTAGATGGACTCATTGTTGATGCAACAGTAGAAAGATTAAGTGAAGGTATTCTTCAGCTAATTGAAGATAAAGGCAAAAGAATACAATTCGAAAAAGAGATTGTAAAAAAGAATTTTGAAGGTAAGGGAGAAATTGAAAAATTTTTATCTTATCTCAACTAAACCTTGGAGGAAAAAAGTGAAAGAACGTAGTAGAACAGAATACTCTTTAATAAATATGTTCACGGGAATGGCAGGGTATGCAATAAATACAATTGTTGGATTTGCATGTCGTGTTATTTTTGTGCGCACATTAAGTGCTGATTATTTAGGAGTAAGTGGATTATTTGCTAATGTTCTTTCAATGTTGTCTTTGGCAGAATTAGGGATAAGCAGTGCAATTACTTATGCTCTATATAAACCAATAGCAGAAAAAAATGAAGAAAAAATAACGTCAATTATGCACTTTTATAAAAAGGCATATATGGTTATTGGAATAATAGTTGCAATTGTAGGTCTATCAATAATTCCTTTCTTAGAAAAGATCATTACTAATCCTCCAAATATTAAAGAAAACATCTATCTTCTATATTTGTTATTTTTAACTAATACAGTATTAAGTTACTTCTTTAGTTATAAGTCAACCTTGTTAATTGCTATGCAACGACAATATATCGTTTCTGGATATAACTATGTGGTCACTATTGTGCAAAGTATTCTACAAGTGGTTTTCTTACTTGTAACACACGAGTATATTTGGTATTTACTTATTCAGATTATAGGTGGTATCCTTTACAATATATGGATTTCAAGAAAAACGAGTCATGATTATCCTTACATAGATGATAAGGATTATGAGAAGTTATCTAAATCAGAAACGTGGGAATTGCTCAAAAATGTAAAAGCGTTAGCTGTAAATAAGATTTCAGGAATATTAGTTAATAGTACAGATAATATTGCAATTACATATTTTGTTGGGTTAAGTACAGTAGGATTTGCGTCAAATTATACCTTGCTTTCATCTACATTAGATAAATTAACTACTTTACTATTCAATGGTTTAACCGGAAGTGTTGGAAACTTAAATGCTTCATCTAATATCGAACAGAGATATGAATTTTTTAAAGCGCTAAACTTAGCTAATTTCTGGCTTTTTGGATGGTGTGCAATAGGGATGGCATTTGTATCTGGCGATTTAGTTCAATTATTATTTGGCGAAGAATTTGTTCTTCCATTACAAGTACCAATAATCTTGGCTGTTAATATGTACTCGATTGGTATGCTTCATGCAAGTTATACTTATAAGAGCACGCTGGGTTTGTTTCAATATGGACAGTATCTGCTTATTTTTACTGGGATTATTAATGTTGTGTTGGATATAATTCTAGGAAGAATTTATGGTGTATTTGGTATATATGTTGCAACATTAATTGCTCGTTTATGTACTAATATTTGGTATGAGCCATATGCAGTTTATAAATATGGATTTAAGAAAAATCCTATTTTATACTTAAACAGATATTTACATTTTTTAGTAACTATTGGGCTATCTGGAATAATGTGTTATTTTATTTGTGAAATCTGTCAATTTAAATTAATCATAAATATAATGATAAAAATGTTTATTTGTACAATTATTCCATTTAGTATTTTTTACATTAGGTACAGAAAGACTGAAGAATTTATATATTTGAAAAAAAGTGTGAAAAAAATTGTAGTAAAGGCTTTTGACCATATTTATAAAGGAGGGCAGAATGCCTAATTTAGCTAATTTAACACAATGCACTGGATGTACTGCATGTTCTGCAGTATGTCCTAAACAGTGCATAGAAATGAAAAAAGATGCAGAAGGTTTCCTGCATCCTTTTGTCAATTCTGACCAGTGTATTCAGTGTCATCTTTGTGAGAAGGTGTGTCCTGTATTATCTGATTGTTCTGTAAATAAGGTGATTCCTTCTGCCTGTGCAGTAATATCTAAAGATGAATCTATTCGTTTAGATAGTTCATCTGGAGGTTTCTTTTCTGAATTGTCTACTAAAATCTTAGAAGATAATGGATATATTTACGGAGCTGCATATAATGAATTGTTTGAAGTACATCATATTTGTGTTGATAATGTTAATGATTTATCTAAACTTAGAGGGGCCAAGTATTCTCAAAGTAATCTAGGAGATACATTTATTGATATTAAAACTAAATTGGATCAGAATATAAAAGTATTATTCTCGGGCACTCCTTGTCAGGTAGCAGGATTAAAATCATATCTAAGAAAAGAATATGATAATTTAATTTGCGTTGATTTTGTATGTCATGGTGTTCCATCACCAATGGCTTGGAAAGAATATATTAAATATCGAAGTGAATTAGATAATCAAGGTGAATTACCAGTAAGTATTAATTTGCGTTCTAAAGATACTGGTTGGAGTAAATATACTTATTCTAACTTGTTTGAATATAAGAATGGAAAGAAGCAATATAATTCAAGTTCAGATAGTTTATTTATGAAGTTATTTGTAGGGGATTATATTAATCGTCTTTCATGTTCAGATTGTAAATTCAAAGGATATTCTAGAGTAAGTGATTTTACAATTGGTGATTTCTGGGGAATCTGGGATATTGATCCAGTAATGGATGATAATAAAGGAACATCTGTTGTTTTAGTTCAGTCAGAAAAAGGTAAGAAACTTCTTGATGAAATTAAAAATAATCTGATTATAAAAGAAGTTACTTTAGAACAAGCAAGTCAACAGAATCCATCCATGTTAGTATCTTCTTCCGCGAAACCAAATCGTTCAGAAGTGTTAGAAATGATTCGTGATGGACGTATTTCAGAATGTGAAAAAATGTTTGTAGTAAAAGCACCTTCATTTACACAAAAAATTAAAGGTAAGTTATCTAGATTAATGCATAAGGTTAGAAATCATGAGTAAGAAGATACTAGTAATTGTTATATGTGTTCTTGTTTTCTCTTTTCTTTCCTTTGCAAGTTATGGGCTTTTTGTAAATGAACAGATTAAGCTACAAGATTACTATATGAATTCAGAAAATATTCATGAGTCTATAAAAATAGTCCTCATCTCTGATCTTCATGATCATGTTTTTAAAGAGAATAACCAAGAAATCATTGATACTATTTCTGAACAGAATCCTGATTTGATTATGATGTTAGGAGATTTTATTAATGATGATTCACAAGATGAAGGGGTATTGCTTCATCTTGTGAATGAATTAAGTAAGATATCTACTACATATTTTGCATTAGGAAATCATGAAATTGAATACATGAATCGAACTGGAAGTGATATAATCACTAAGATAGAAGATTTAGGTGTTCATGTACTTGATTTAGAATATGAAGATATTATAGTGAATGGAAATCATATTCGTATTGGTGGTATGTATGATTATGCATTTGCATTAGATGGATATGATAGCTGTAATCCAGAAACAATGAAGCCTGAAGTCTATCAGTTTCTAACAGAGTTTCAGGATACAGATGATTTTAAATTAATGTTAGCACATAGACCAGATAGTTTTGTTTTAGGGGAAGCATCTGTAACATGGGATATTGATTTGGTTGTATCTGGACATACACATGGTGGTCAGTTTGTATTGCCTGTATTAGGTGGTTTATGGGCTACCGAACAGGGATGGTTTCCTGAATATGTACATGGGTATTATGAAAAAGATAACCTGAAGATTTATATTACAAGTGGATTAAGTTCAAATAAGAAGTTATTACCACGTTTCAACAATCCTGCAGAGATTGCAGTGATTACACTACTAGGGGAATAGAATATGTATCAGAAATATATTAAAAGATTGATTGATATAGTGTTATCTGGGATTGGTCTTGCAGTATTATTAGTACCAATGTTAGTGATTGCACTGATTATTAAACTGGATTCTAAGGGGCCAGTGTTTTTCTGGCAGAAACGTGTAGGTTTAAATAAAAAGACATTTATGATGCCTAAGTTTAGATCTATGAGAACTGATGCACCTGCTAATATGCCTACACATTTATTAAATGATCCTGAAGTATGGATTACTAAAGTAGGTAAACTATTAAGAAAGACATCATTAGATGAATTACCTCAGTTAATCAGTATCTTTAAAGGAGATATGAGTATTATTGGTCCTAGACCAGCTTTATGGAATCAATATGATTTACTTGAAGAAAGAGATAAATATGGGGCTAATGATATTAGACCTGGATTAACAGGGTGGGCACAGATTAATGGAAGAGATGAACTTCCAATTGATGTAAAAGCTAAATATGATGGAGAATATGTAAAGAACTTATCATTCTCTATGGATGTGAAATGTTTCTTTGGTACTATTATCAAAGTCATCAAACATGATGGTGTGGTAGAAGGGGCAGCTAAGAAATAAGCTAGGAGATTACTATATGGGGTTAATTTCAGTAATTATACCAGTGTATAAAGTTGAAGAATATCTTGAAAGATGTCTTGATTCTGTAATAAATAATACGTATAAGGATCTAGAGATTATTTGTGTTGATGATGGTAGTCCGGATAGATGTCCTTTAATATTGGAACGATATGCCAATATAGATAATCGCATTAAGGTTATTCATAAAAATAATGGTGGATTATCTTCAGCTAGAAATGCTGGGATGGATATTATGACCGGTGATTATGTGGCTTTCATCGATTCTGATGACTGGATTCATCCATTGTATTTTGAACTATTGATGAATAACTTGATGGAAAAAGCTGCAGATTTAGTGATTTGCGACTATCAAAGAGTATATGAAAATAAGAATCCTGATAAATATGATGATATTCGAACTAAGAAAATTAGTATTGAAGATATACTTAGTGAGCATAAGTTAAAGGGGTATGTCTGGGGAAAATTGTATAAAAAAGAACTGTTAAATGGAAACCAATTTAGTGAATGCACTAAGGTTGAAGATGCGTTCTTTAATATTGCTATTTACAGTAATCATCCTCATCTCAATGCAGTATACATTGATGTTCCTCTTTATTATTACTTTGTTAGACAAGGTTCTTTAATTACAAAGTTTAATGGCACTGAGTTGATAGAATTAGCTTCATCATATGAACAGTTGATTCATAGATTTGATAATCTAAATGTTCAGAAACTATTATGTACAGAAATATTGAAACGTTGTCTTAGTGCAAGATATACGTTTAGTGTTAGAAATGAAAAGGATAGAATGCCTGAATGTCAAAGAATGATGAAATCAGCTTTATTTGAATTGAAAAAGAATAAGCAAGTATCATTCAAAGAAATACTTAAGTATCAAATATTATTTTCTTTTCCTTTGGTATACCGATTGTTTAGGATTATAGATGATCCTACAATGTTGGACTGGGAAAGAAATCAAAAGAGATTGAGGAATAGTAAATAACGTATTGGGAGATAATCATGGCTAAAATCTTAATCATCACGAATCATTCTTATATGCTTTATCGATTTAGATTGGAATTCATTCAGGAATTAATGAAGAATCATGAGGTTGTTTTAAGTATGCCTTTTGTGGGACATGAAGATGATTTTAAAGCATTGGGATTAAGATGTTTTGAAACAGATGTAGATCGTAGAGGAATTAATCCTAAGACAGATTTGAAACTGATGAAAAGATACTATGATTTACTGAAGAGTGAAAGATTTGATATGGTAGTGACTTATTCGATTAAGCCTAATATCTATGCTGGATTATGCTGTAGTTTGTTAGGTATTCCTTATTGTGCAAATGTACAGGGATTAGGTACAGCATTTCAGAAGAAGGGATTGGCACAGTTTGTAACAATCCTGTATAAGATGGCATTTAATAAAGTACATACTGTATTCTTTGAAAATGAAGGGAATGCACAGGAGTTTATTGATCGTAAGATATTAAAGAGAGAGAAAATAACTGTGTTGAATGGTGCTGGAATTAATCTGGATGCATATCCAATGAAGAAGTATCCTGATCATGATGTGATGCGTTTCTTATATCTTGGAAGAATTATGAAAGAGAAGGGAATCGATGAATTGTTTGAAGCAGTAGAAAGACTGCATGAAGAGAATGAATCATTTGTACTGGATCTGGTGGGATTCTTTGAAGATGAATATAAGGGGAAGGTTGAAGAGTTGGAAAAGAAAGGGATTGTTGTGTTCCATGGTTTTCAGTCAGATCCTGTACCTTATTATGAGAATGCAGATTGTGTTGTACTAGCTAGCTATCATGAAGGGATGAGCAATGTTCTTCTTGAGGGTGCTGCTATAGGTAGACCTCTTATTACCAGCAATATTCATGGATGTAAAGAGGCTGTAGAACATGGTGTAAGTGGCTTACTATGTGAAGTGAAAGATGCTGAGAGCTTGTATCAGCAAATGAAGAAGATGCTGCATCTGACAAAAGAAGAACGTGCTTTTATGGGAGTACAGGGTCGTAGATATATTGAAAAGCACTTTGATAAGAAGCTGGTAGTAGCGAATACAGTTGCTGCACTTGAATTGAAGAAATAAAAGATATTTACGTAAATAGATGATCTAATCAAAATACCCAGAGTATGTAAGATACTCTGGGTATTTTATATGCATAATAGCAATAATTATAAAAAATAAAATACATTATGTATTTATTTTAATTTCTGATATATAATATCTTTGGAGGATGATTCTCATGAAAAATCTATTTTTAGTTAATTATTCTGTGAAGGGGATAAAAACATTAGAGAAGCTTGTTTCTTTTTCGTTTTATAAAAAGACCTTTTCAAAGAGGATGGATACGCAGGAATATAATATAAAAGGGATTTATGGAATGAATGGATCTGGCAAATCAGGTATTGTTGCTTCTGTAGATATATTAAAGAATATTCTTGTGAATCCGGATTATTTAAATAATCCAATGGTACAAAAGAATCTTGAAGCAATGATTAATAAAAAAACAGGAGAATTGTTTATTGAGGTGGACTTTGTATCAGATTATGATACTGTATTACGTTATTATCGATATCAAATGAACTTGTTAAAGAATAAAACAGGGAAATATGTAATTGCTAATGAGAGTCTATTGACAAAGAAAGCTACGTCGGTGTCTAAAAAGATGGAAATGGTTTTTGAAGTTGTAGATGGGGAGCTTAAATATCTTGATAATAAATCAGATTCTGGACTCTCTGAGCTAATTGTTCAGAAAACGGCTAATTTGTTGGAAGAGGCTTCATTATCTTCTTTGTTTTTTGAGAGGATTTACAACCCTAATGTAGAGAATGATACGATTTATAAAAATGGACTGTTTAAAGGAATTGGAGTTTTATATTTGTTTGGAAGAAAACTGAATGTTTACTTAGAACAATCAGATGATCATCGAAATTATGTGTTGATGAATTCTCTACAGACAATGACTAGGGTCGAAGATGATAATACAGATACTAATCTATTAATGAATTTATTTGCTAGAATGTCTAAAGAAACATTAGATACGATAAGCATAGCAGAAAATGTTGTGCATAGGAGCCGTTATTCTCAATTTGAGTCAATTGTTAAAAAAATGTTTGAGTTCATTCACATTTTTAAATCAGATTTAGTAAGTATTGATATCGACAGGAAAGAAGATAAAGATTTTTATAGATGCTATTTACTTATGAACTATGGTTCTTATAGAGTCCATACAGAATATGAAAGTACAGGAATTAAGAAATTAATTCAGCTATATGCATATTTAAATGAAATGGTTCAAGGTGGAATCGTATTTATTGATGAATTTGATTCGAATTTGCATGATGTATATTTATGTGCTTTGCTTGAATATTTGATGTCTTATGGTGAAGGACAGCTTTGCTTCACAACTCATAATGTTAGTCCAATGGCTATATTAAAACAGAATAGAAAGTCCATTGATTTCTTATCGTGTGATGGCAATGTTACTTCATGGACGAGTGATGGTAATTATTCACCTTCAAAGCTTTATAAAAATGGCATGATTGATGGATCTCCTTTTAACGTGGATTCAATAGATTTTATTGGTGTATTTGGTTCTGACAAGGAGGATTCATGATGGGATTGCAGTTGATTTTTGTCGTTGAAACAAATAAGAAGTGTAAATCAGATTGGATATATATCAAGGATACAATAGATTGTTTTTATCAATATGATCAGCAAGTTAAATTAAGCGTTGTTTATATGGATGGAAAGAAAAAGTATAAGAAGAAGCAAAAGGAAATATTGAGTTTGATTTCTCAATATTGTTCAAGAAATAAGGATAATCAATCTAAAGTTCTGTTTTGTTTTGATTGCGATGATTATGACAGCAATCCTGAGGATAATCGTTTTATAGAAGAAGTTAAAGAGTACTGCGCTGCAAATGGATATGATTTCATTTGGTTCTGTAAGGATATAGAATGTGTTTATTTGGGTGAAAAAGTTGATAAGAAACTTAAGAAGAAAGCATCAGAGAGTTTTAAATCAAATAAGATGATTCAGAATGTTCAAGTAAGAAATCTGTCAGTGGATAGTTTTCAAGATAACACAAGCAATATTCTTAATGTGTTAGATACCCATTTGCGTCGAAGATGATGAATGAGATATATGTATAAATAAGCAGAAGAGATATTAATAACAAATGGGATATCAGAATGAAGCTGATATCCTTTTTATATTTATGTGGATGATTAGTGTGAGTAAGATTCACAATGACAGATACGGTTGCTTAAACGCAGCTTTTTTATTTTTTTTTAACTTTTTTTGAGGTTTTGACGATTTTTGGAGAATAACTTAAGTGAGGAGAAAATATATGATTAAGAATGTTGATTATGATGCCTTATGTAAAAGAGTACTTTGTCAGAAATGGGTACTTGCTCGCTTGCTCAAAACTTATCTTGAAGAATATGAAGACTGTACATTGAATGAAATCATACAGTTAATTCAAGATCCACAGTTAGATGTGTGTGATGATTTTGACTTCATTGAAACAAGAAACACTGAAGACAATACAGGAGGCTATGGAAGAATTTATTTTGATGTACTGTTGTATGCAAGACTACCAAACTCTAATCAGAAAATAGGGATGATTATTAATCTTGAGGCACAGAGTTATGAACCAAGTTATCCAATTCTAAAGCGTGGAATCTATTATCTTTCAAGACTGATTGCTGCTCAGAAAGGGAAGAGTCCAGGATTTAGGAAATCAGAGTATGGAGAACTGAAAAAAGTAGTAGGAATATGGATCTACAATCAAGGAGTAAAGAAACAAGGGATGGTGAATGTGTATGAGATAACAGAAGAAATAAAAGGAAAAGAAATACATCTAGGCAAAGAAGACTATGATTTGATGAAACTGGTGATTTTATCACCTAAGGAAGAAACAGATGGCAAAGATGAAATGATGGATATCGTAAGCTTGTTATTTGGGAATAAGGGAGTACTGGCAAAGGACACACTCTTTCGACTGGAAAAAGAGTATGGTATAGTAATGACGAGGGAAGAAAGCGAGGATATTGAAAAGATGTGCAACTGGAGTGTATACAAATATCAGCAGGGGTATGAGGATGGATGCAAAGCAACGTATGAAAACAGTCAAAGGGATTTCATCATAAAAATGTTAAAGAAATCAATGTCTGTTGAGATTATTGAAGAAATCACAGGTGCAAGTTTAGTGGAAATTGAGAAAATCAGCAGTCAACTGCAACTTAGTCATTAAGTGTAGTTTAAAACAGAATCATAATTACATGGAGAAGCTGTTATTCAGCTTCTTTTTCTGTTGGAATGTTTTTTGAGGTTTTGACAATTCCTTTGGTAATAAGGAAGAAACAGATGGAAAAGATGAAGTGATGGATATTGTGTGGATAGTGATGAATTTAGGATATGGGTTTCATAGTGAAAGACAAGTTTTTACTTGGGAAATGTTTTTATACAATATGTTTGTTATTAGAAAAAGTTTATAATGTAGAATACTTTTTTCTTTTGCTTAGCAGGATGTAACAAGTTTTCATAACTCTGTGAGATGGTCTAAAAAAGCGTCTATATGGAGTGTAAAAGTATGGAAATGAGGAAAAAGTGATGTTATGATAAGAGTGGCATAATTTTGCTTTAAGAAATTGGGGGTAATGCTTATGAAAAAGGTATTTGCTTTAATTTTATCGATGCTGATGCTGGTATCTACGCTTGTAGTGATGCCAGTGAATGCTGTGGCTGAAAATGAGGCTGAGTTTACACAGATTTCGGATAGTCCGACAGTGAATGACTGGAAGGATTGGTTTAATGAATCTTCTACGGAACATGCTGGTGGTGTGTGGACGGATAAGTCTGTATTTAACAGTGCTGATGATTTTGTGAGTGCAAGTGATGAACAGGAGAATGCAAAGGCTGTATCTGGTTTACAGGTGGCTGAAAACAATTTCCTGGTAAGCTTGTCTACGATTGCATCGACAAAAAGTATTGTTGGATATTCAAATTTGCCTACAGATACGATGCTTGTGTTGGATATGTCAACATCGATGATTAATAATCATTCGATTGATGAATTGACGATTGCAGCAAATAAGGCAATGCAGGAACTTTTGGTTTTGAACAATCACAATCGTGTGGGGGTTGTGATATATGCTGGTAATACAACAGGTGGATTTAATCAGAATGCGCCTGGTGCAACTGTTGTTCTTTTGCCTTTGGATCGTTATACATCAACTCGTGATGTAGATGGTGATGGTGTAAATGACTACTTGAACTATCGTAAGGTGAATGGGAATAGTGAATGGAACAATATGTTTATTGTTTCTGGTGTGAAGAATTCTAGGGGTACCACGATGAGTGGTGAGAAGACGACTTCTTCTGGTACATTCATTCAGGATGGGATTTATGTTGCATTGCAGCAGTTTTTAAGAAATGATATTGAAGCTGTGATTCCTGAGGGTCAGATTCAGGCGGGGACTGAACGTATTCCTATTATGGTTATTATGACGGATGGTGAACCTACACTGGCGGTAACAGACTATGATGGAAATAATGGATCATTGGGTGCGAATGAATTGAAATATACGACTCATGGATATGATGATATTACATTCTTGTCTCAGCTGACTGCATCTTATGCGAAACAGCAGATTGATTTGAAGTATGGTACAGATTCTACTTTGTTCTATACATTGGGATTGAATGTAGATGAGAGTCAGGCTTTGGTAATGAATCCGGATCCTAATTATGAAGGTGCAGATGAAGATCTTGTTGAACGTTTTAATGGATATTGGAATTCATTGAAGGCAAGTGGTTCTGCTTATTTGGTGGATGCTCGTCGTACAATTCGTTATGACAAAGATGTGATTAGTGCTTTGGAAACTTATCGCAGCTATTCGGATGGTTATTATAAGGCTGAAAATGAGTCTGGATTGTTGCGTGCTTTTGATGAAATTGTCAAAGAGATTATTTTGCAGTCGATGTATTATCCTACACTGGTTGAAAGTGGTACAGTGCATGGTGATGGCTATTTGACATTTATTGATTATGTTGGCTACAACATGGAAGTAAAGGGTATCAAGGGAATCCTTTTAGGGGATACGCTGTATGATGGAAGCAAACTGGCTCAGCTGGTGGTCACTGGTTCTGCAGGTTCTGTTGAAAATCCTACTGAAATGGGGGATAACCTGGTTTGGGCGCTGACTGAACGTCTTGGTTTAGTTCGTGTTCAGGATACTTTGATTGTGCGTGAACTTTTGGAAGAAGCTTATCGCAGTGGTCAGATTTCATATAATGCATCTACAGGTGAATTCAGCAATTATGTTGGCTGGTATGGTGATGCAGCTGGTAAATATGTTGGCTTCTGGGATGGAAAAGAACCTTATACGAATGTTCCTGAGGGTGCTGTAGCTGCCAATAAGAGCTTCTTGTTTTTGGACGCTGTAGGCGAAGGTCATCGTGAAACAGATATCCTGTATGCTTCTGTACAGGTAAGTGAAGCGATTAAGGATTATACAAGTGGACGTGGTGCAGAAATTAAAGCTGGTGAACAGATGATTTTTGCAAAGCTTCCTGCTTCATTGATTCCACTAGTGGAATATAAAGTTGAATTAAATTCTGAAGATCCTACTGATGTAAAAAATATGAAGATGGAGGGTGCTGAAGCTCCGTCTCGTTTGATGATTGAAGTTGGCTTGGATGATGATATTGACTTGTTTGATATTGAGAATACAGCGATTCATCCTGAAGAACTGACGTTAGAAGATGGCAAGTATGTGTTCTATACAAATCAGTGGAATGACTGGACTGGCAGTGCTAGTACAAGTGAACCTTGGCTGTCGAATACATATGCGATGTTTGAACCTTCTGAAGAGAACGAACATTATTACTTTAATGAAAAGGGTCTTGTTTATTCAGATATGAATGGTACAGCTGCAACTAGCATTAATGCTGGTTCAACATATTATCGTCGTACGATTGTGTATAAGAAGTCTGGATCTACAGCTAGTTACGAATATGCTTATATGCCAATTCATGAAGATGTTTTGACACATGCGAAACTTGAAAATGGCAAGTATTATATTGATAAGGGTGTGATTTATCGCTATTTTGATAATCATACTGTTCCATCTGGAAATGAGACAAATACACTTGAATATTCTTCATATCCATATGTTCATGTAACAAGTGATAATTATCATGTGGATGAAGTTCTTGGAAACAATGGGAAACTGTTGGTGGATGCTTATGAAGGTATTAAAATTACGAAGAATATTGATGCTACACTGACTTTGGATGAGACTGAATATGTCTTTGTGTTAAATACTGATGCTGCGGATGGTACATATGTACTTTATCGTGAAGTAAATGGTGTAAAAGAAAAGTCAACACTTGTGATTGAGAATGGTTCTGCACAGGTTGTTTTAAAAGCGAATGAATCAGTATATGTACTGGGTAACAGTTCAATGCCTTTGGCTGGAAAGAGCTTTACAGTCAGTGAGACTGAGACTTCTGAGTACTTTGTTTCTAAGATTGTTGGTGGAACTGCTCAGGGGAATTCAACAGTACTGGATGTTGTGGATAATCAGATTAATGAAACTGTCTTTACGAATTCCAAAGTTGTCAATGGAGACGTTGTGATTGAGAAGGTTGTTGTTTCAGAACATGCTTCTCATAAGACAGATTTAGTGTTTGATTTTGTGGTTACTTTAAGTGGTGAAAATTTAGCTGCAAGCTATCCTGCTGAACTGGTGACAACGACAAGTGATGATGTTGTTCGTACTGCAGGTACATTGACAGCTGGTGAAAACAATACGTATACATTCAATGGTCATGCGGTAGGTGTAAGCCTTGGACATAATGATTATCTGCATATTTCTGGACTTGCAGATGGTGTTGGGGTAAATGCTTATGAAGTGAGTGTTTATCCTGGCTTTACAGGTGTAAGCTCTGAACCTAATGGTGTTGTTGTTGCTGCGGGTGAAACAAAGACGATTGTGACAACGAATACTTATAAGGCAAGTGCAAATGAACCTGTAGTTTATACATTAAAGGGATTAAAGAACATCAACGATACAGACTTTATTTCAGATAATGTTGTCTTTAACTTTAAACTGGAAAGATTAGAAGGCAATAACTATGTGCTGGTGGATACATATAGTGTGACACTGGTGAAAAATGGTGAAAAGAGTGCTGTTTTCTCTGATGAATTGAGTTTTGTCTATGATCAGGCAGGTCAATACACATATCGTGTAACTGAAGTAAGCTCTGATGCTTATCCGGGTATTGTTTATGACCCAGTTGAATCATTCTTTACTGTGGTTGTCAGCGATCCTGGAAATGGAAAACTAGTAATTTCTGATGTTGTTGCAGGCAATGATACCGTTGTGGATAAAAACAATGCTGAAATTCAGGTTGATTTCAACAATCAGTTTGTGGTTGGTGGATATGCTGAAGCTTTGATTGAAATCAACAAAGTGATTGAAACTGAAGATGGTGTGACTCTTCCTGTTTCAGGTTTTGAATTTGAAATCTATGAAACAGATTCATCTTATGTAGTAAATGGTGATCCATTGGCGACAATTGTAAGTGATGCAACAGGTAAGGCACTGTTTAATCGTGTTTATACTCAAAACAATGCAGATTCTGCATTGGAATTGACCGATCATTATTATGTAATCAAGGAAAAAGCAGGTGCTGATCATCCAAATGGCACAATGACTTATGATACAACAGAATATCATGTATATGTCAAAGCAGGTTCTGCTGAACAGGATGGCTTAGTTGTACCTGTGATTGAAGCTGTGATTACAACAGGTGGATCAGATGCATCTGAAACTGTTTCTGGTGTAAGTGGATTAGCTGAAGGTGATGCACCTTCTGCAAAGGTAACAATCAATTTGTCATTTACAAATAAATATACACCTGATCCTGTTCATCTTGTGATTCCTATTTCTGGTGTAAAGAATTTTAGTGGATGGACACTAGATGAAGAATTGATGCCAGAATTTATGTTTGGGCTGTATTATCAGGGTAATTTGATTGATTCACAGAGTGTGAAGGGGCATGGTTCCTTTGTCTTTAATGGTGATGGAAGCAAGAAACTCTTTACAAAACCTGGTGAATATACATTTGTGGTGAAGGAAGAAATGCCTGTAGGTGCAAATGCAGAAAATGACTATACACTAGGTGGAGTGAAGTTTGATAATCGTGAATATGTTGTAGATGTTCAGGTAGTCAGTGATGAAAACGGAAAGCTGATTGCATCCATTAAGAAGATTACATTGAATGGTGCAGATGCAGTTGTTAAGTTTGAAAATAGCTACAGCGTAAGTGAAACTGAAGCAGTGATTGATGGCTATAAGACATTGAACAGTACATTATGGACACTGAATCCAAATACATTCTCTTTTGAACTGTATGAGGCAAATGAAGAGTTTGTGATTACAAATGAAACTGCACTTCAAAGAGTTAATAATGGTGCTGTTGAAGGAAAAGATGCTGGAGCGTTTGAATTTAGATTGAACTATGCAGCAAGTGGTGATTACTATTATGTTGTGAAGGAAGTTGTTCCTGCTGATTTGGACAGCAATTCCCAAAAGAATGGTATTACATTTGATACTAAGGAAGTACAGGTTCACGTTAGTGTTGCAGATACTGGTGCTGGTGAATTGAGCGCATCTGTCAATGTAGAAGGTGGACGTGCTGAATTTGTCAACAGCTATGATGTACAGAGCTGTTCTGTAACAATTGGCGGTACAAAGAGCGTTGATGGTGCACTTCTGGAAGGTAAATATGATGGACAGACATTCACGGATCTGTTTGAGTTTGAACTTTATAAAGCAGAAGTAGTGCATGGCAATTGGACTGGTGAAGGAAACTTAATTGAAATTGTGAAGATTGATACAGTGAATGCAGATGGCACTGGAAGCTTTGCATTTGAATCTGCAGAAGACAATCAGTATGCATTGACTTATGATCGTCCAGGTGACTACTATTACATCATCAAGGAACGTGCAGTCAATGATGATCCTGCAATTGACTATGATGAAAGAGTTTACTATGTCAAAGTTAATGTGGCAGACAACATGGATGGCACATTGGTGGCTCATCAGTCTATCTTTATGACAAATCAGGATAAATTGGTGGATGGCATTATCTTTGATAATGTGGTTTCTCCAATTGCGGTAGATGTTGAACTGTCTGTAGGTAAGCTGCTTGAAATGTGGTCTGAAGCTATGAATGATGAAGCTCCTGAATTTACATTTAATCTGTATCTTGCAGATGAGATGGGCAATAAGCAGGAAGTTGTTTTGAGTGAAACTGTTACAGGCAGCGGAAATATGATTTTTAAAGATCGTGTGGATAATCCTGAAACAGAAGCGAATGAAGAAACATCAGTGTTGAAATTTACTCATCCTGGTACATTCTTCTTTGTACTGGAAGAAGAAATCCCTGAAAATAAAGGCGGCATTGAATACGATGAAACTTCTTATCTAATTCAGGTAGATGTCAAACTGGTAGAAGCTTCACAAAGTGAAGATGGTCGTGATGATTTGGTAGAAACGATTACGTATTATCAGATGAGTGATTCACAAAATACAGAAGTTGAAGAACTTGATTTTGTGAACACCTACAATCCAGTAAAGACTTCTGTTGTGTTCAATGCGACAAAAGTGCTGAACAGCGATGAAGATGCTGGAAAGACATTGGCTGACTATGATGGCAAGTTTACATTAGGTTTGTATGAATCAGATGAATCTGGTTCTTTAGGTGAACTGAAAGTAAGCGATGTGAATCATCTGGATCAGTTTGAACTGAGTGTTGAATATGATGCACCAGGAGTTTACTACTACGTACTTAAGGAAGTCGAAGGCAATATTCCAACGATTACTTATGATGATCGTGAATTGAGAATCAGAGTGACTGTAAGTGACAATGAGGGTGTTCTTGAAGCATTGACTGAGTACTATGTAGACAATGAATGGACAGATCGTACAATGTTTGATCAACAGTCGATTGAGATTTCAAATGATTTCAGACCTGTGTCTGTTTTGGTTGATATTACGAAGGTACTGAATCTTGAATCAGATGCGCAGCATGGTTTAAGTGGATTTGAATTCACATTGACTGAAGAAGGCGATGAACCTTATGTGGCATTGTCTGACACTGATGGAAAAGCACAGTTTGTGCTTCAGTTCAATGAAGATCATGCAGGCAAGACATTTAAGTTTGTGGTGAAAGAAGTAGATCAGAAAGAAGAAGGAATGATCTATGATACAACTCAGCATGTTGTTGAACTGAGTGTTCAGCTCAACGATGAAGGAAATCTAATTGTTACTCAGCCTAATGGCAATGTTTCAGTGACAAAGATTGAATTGAGTTTCACAAATACTTATGAAGGTAAAAAAGATGTTCCTGAAACACCTGTTGATCCTACACCAACACCTGTTGTGCCTAATACTGGTGATGACAGTGCAATTGGAATGTATGGATTCATGATGGCTGCTGCAGCAATTTTGGCGATTTTGTTGATTGTGTTCAAGAAAAGAATGAAAAATAGCTGCAACGAATAAATCAGAATAGCTTAATATGAAATGAAGGGATGCCTGTGAAGGTATCCCTTTTTAAATTTTTTAACTTTTTTTGAGGTTTTGTCGTTTTTTGGAGAATAACTTAAGTGAAGGGAGAGATTTATCTGAAAAACGAACATGAATATGACAGATACTGTAAATTAGTATTGTCACAGAAGTGGGTCATTGCACGTTTACTGAAGCATTGCATCAAAGAGTATGAAGATTGTAGCTATGAGGAAATCATTGAGTTGATTGAAGATCCAATGATTGATGAAACAGATGATCTGGATTTCATTGAATCAAAAAACACAGAAGACAATGGAAAATATGGAATGATACGTTTTGATGTGCTGCTTTATGCAAGACTGCCAAAATCAAAAGATGTAGTAGGGATGATTATCAATCTGGAAGCACAGGGATATCGCCCAGAGTATCCGATATTGAAAAGAGGGATCTATTATCTTTCTAGACTGATTTCAAGACAGAAAGGAAAGAGTCCAGGATTCATGAAATCAGATTATGGAAAACTGAAGAAAGTTGTAGGGATCTGGATCTATCATCAAGGGCCAGAAAAACAGGGGATGGTGAATTTGTATGAAATCAGTGAAAACATCAAAGGGAAAAGAGTACAGTTGAAGAAAACAGATTATGATTTGATGAGTTTGGTACTGGTATCACCCAATGAGGAAACAGAAGGAAAAGATGAGATGATGGATATCTTGAGTTTACTGTTTACAAGCAGGGGAAAGCCGACAGGGGACACCCTCTTACGACTTAAAAATGAGTATGGTATAGTATTGATGAAGGAAGAAAGTGAGGAGATTGAGAAAATGTGCAATTGGAGTGAAGTAAGACTAAAACAGGGCAGAGAAGAACGTGAGCAGGAAGTAGTATTAAATATGTTAAGGGATGGTGCAGATTTAAATCTAATCACAAAATGGACAGGAATCAGTTTA
>JAFULN010000069.1 GCA_017473335.1 Erysipelotrichaceae bacterium | reverse complement strand
TCGATTAACGATTTCATTATATACCAAAACGCTGCAGTGTGCACTGCAGTTTTAGTCTTGTCTCCAAATTAAAAAGAGAAGGTAACTCACCATTTGATCAGCCTTCTCTTTAATTTTGGTCATCTTAACTTAATGACATTGAGCAGATGCTCCTTTTCTGTTTGCGAGAAGTGATTTTAGGTGAAATCTATGATAAAATACTCAAAGATAGAGGAGAATGCGTATGGTAATTGCACAGGTATGGATTGAACATGCAAATTTAAAACTGGATCAGACTTATACATATGTCAGTGATGATGATTCGTTGTGTGCAGGAAAACGTGTTCTTATTAATTTTAATGGCAGGAACATTGTTGGATTTGTGGATTCAGTTGAAAGAAGTGATGAAACAATTCAGCAGCTTTCAAAGCGCCTAGGATTCAGTGTAAAGAAGATTGATGATATTATCGATCAGGAAAGTCTAGTGACAGATGAGCTTAGAAATCTTGCGTTTTGGATGGCGAAAGAAACAATATCTCCAGTGATTAGCTGTTTTCAGGCAATGCTTCCTTCTAAAATAAAGCCTTCCTCTCATCATAAGACAATAAAAATGGAAACCTGGGTTAAAGTCAGTGATGTACAGCCTGTTAGATTGACACCTAAGCAAAATGTGGCTTATCTATTTTTGAAAAAACATCAGGAAATGAGTTTGACTCAGTGGAGATCTGAGTTTAAAAGTGTATCTAAAAAACTGGAAGATTTAAATTTAGTGATTCATTTTGAGAAAGAGGCTTCTGCAAAACAAGAAATGGTTGAAATGAAAGCTGATTTGGTGCTTACAAAGGAGCAGAAGCGCGCAAAAAAAGAAATTGAAAAATGCAAGCAGAATGTTGTACTGCTTCATGGTGTAACGGGTTCAGGAAAAACAGAGATTTATCTGCAGATGGCGCGTGAAGTCATTCAGAAAAACAAACAGGTATTGATTTTAGTTCCTGAGATTTCTTTGACGCCTCAGATGGTTCAGCGTGTGAAAGAGCGCTTTGGATCAGATGTGGCAATCTATCATTCTGGATTGAATGATCAGGAAAAGTATGAACAGTATCAGCTGATACGTCATCATCAGGTACATGTTGTGGTAGGAACACGTTCAGCTGTTTTTATGCCTTTTGATCATCTGGGATTGATTGTGATGGATGAGGAACATGATCAAAGCTATAAACAGGATTCTGTACCTCAGTATCATTGTCGTGATATCTGTATACAGCGCGCTATGATGCATGGCTGCAAAGTCATATTAGGAAGTGCGACGCCGTCTTTAGATTCCTATGCACGAGCAGTAAAAAATGTCTATGGACTTGTCACATTGTCTGAAAGAATCAATCATTCTCTTCCTGAAGTAATTTGTGTTTCTACAAAAGAAGCAATGAGAAAAGGCCAAAGCTATATGCTGACTGATCTTTTGAAAGAGAAAATTAATGATCGTCTTTCTAAAGGGGAACAGGTGATTTTACTGTTGAATCGAAGAGGTTATTCACCAGTATTAAAATGTGCTGATTGTGGAGAAGTGCTGATGTGTGAACATTGTGATGTAGCATTGAGCTATCATAAACAGGACAATTGTTTAAAATGTCATGTATGTGGTGCTGTAAAGCCTTTGATTCGTATCTGTCCTAAGTGTAAGGGAACACATTGGATTTTACCTGGCTTTGGTACACAGAAACTTGAAGAAGAAGTACAGAAATCATTTCCAGGGGTTGTTACTATACGTATGGATGCAGATACAACTTCCAAAAAGAATGCCCATCAAAAACTCTTGGATGCCTTTGGACGCAAGGAAGCACAGATATTAATTGGTACACAGATGATTGCGAAAGGACTTGATTATCCGGATGTAACACTGGTAGGTGTTGTGAATGCGGATGCTGGTTTAAATCACACAGATTTTCGCTCAGTAGAGACAACCTTTCATTTGATTGTTCAGGCTTCTGGAAGAAGTGGAAGATCTGAAAAGAAGGGTGAGGTTGTTTTGCAGGCTTTTGATCCACATCATTATGCAATTACTACTGGGGCAAGCAATGATTTTTTAACGTTCTTTCAAAAAGAAATGGAGTATCGCAGACTTACACAAAATCCTCCGTATACCTATCTGATTTCGATTGTGTTTTCAGATATGTCTGAATCTGTTGCGAGAAATGATGCGTTAAGCTTTGCATCAGTACTTAGAAAAGAAAATATTTTTAAGGTTTTAGGTCCGAGTGAACTTACTCGTATTCAAGATCGTCATCGCATAAGAATTCTGTGTAAAGGAAAGGATTTTCTGAAAATGAAAGAAGCTGTACGTCATGCAGTAGAGCTTCATCGAAGCAATAAAAAAAGAAGCAGTTTAAGTGTGGATGTAAATCCGCAGCATTTAGACTAGAAGGAGAATCTCATGCCTAGAAAAACAGCTTATCAAGTATTAAACGATGTCATGCAGAATGGTGCTTATGCTTCACTTAGTATGAAACAAATCCATCATCTGGATGGAAAAGATATGGCACTGGTTTCTGCACTTGTGTACGGGGTTCTTAGAAACTGGGAGCTTTTAAAACTGCAGTGGAGTCAATATGTCACAAAAAAAGTATCTAAAAAGACAGAAGTTTTATTGAATCTGGGTGTTTATCAGCTGCTGTATATGGACCGTATTCCTGATTATGCAGTGATTGATGAAACAGTGTCTTTAGCTTCAAAACATGAGAAAGGGTTTGTGAATGCAGTTTTAAGAAAATGTCAGGGAAAACCTTTGATTCTTTCGGAAGCATCAGATATTGTACAGCGCACATCTGTGAATTGTTCAGTTCCTGAATGGATTTTGAATTTATGGAAGAAACAATATAGTGAAGAATTCATGATAAAAATTGCAGAAAGTACACTTAACGAATCCTCCATGACAGCTCGTATTAATCCTTTGAAAGCAAAAAAAGATGAATTGATGAAAGATGAGCGTATTACTTTTATTGATGATCTGGCATTTGTTTATGATGGGAATTTGGTGCACAGTGAATGGTTTAGCTCAGGGAAAGCAGTGATTCAGGACTTGTCATCTCAAAAAGCAGCTCGTTATCTTGATGTACAAAGGGATGATATAGTGTTAGATGCCTGCAGTGCTCCTGGTGGTAAGACAACTTTAATGGCTGCATTGATGCAAAACACTGGAAAAGTAGTGGCTTGTGACTTGTATGACAGTCGATTAAGCTTAGTGCAGGAAGCATGCAGTCGTCTAGGTATTACAAATGTTATGACACAAGAAATGGACAGTACAAAGGCTCATGAAGTGTTTGAAGCAGAAAGTTTTGATCGTATGCTTCTGGATGTTCCATGTTCGGGTTTGGGTACTTTGCGTCAGAAACCAGAGATTGTCTTTACGCTGACACCATCAAATCTGGATGAAATAGTGCGTATCCAAAAAGAAATATTAGATAGCTGCAGCAGCTTGCTAAAAAAAGGGGGCACGATGGTTTACAGTACCTGTACGCTCAATCAGAAAGAGAATTCCAAACAAATCAAGGCATTTATAGAGCGTCATCCTGAATATGAACTTGTTTCAGAAGAAACTTGTTTCCCATTTGAAGGAGACTGGGATGGATTTTATATGGCAAAGCTTTTAAAAACGAAATAGAAATGGTAGAATATTAGCTGGTGAGAAAATGAAAACAATTTATGATTACAGTTATGCACAGCTGGAAGAGCTGATGCTTCAAAAAGGACAAAAGAAATATCGCGCTGGACAGATTTTTTCATGGCTGTATCAGAAGCGTGTCACTTCTTTTGATGAAATGAGTGATATTTCTCACGCTTTTTTGGAAGAATTAAAAAGTGAATTTGTGATCAATCCGCTTGAAGTTGTAGAAAAGCAGGTTTCTAAAGATAAAACAGCGAAATATTTGTTTCGTTTAGCGGATGGTGCTCTGGTAGAGTCAGTGCTGATGCATTTTGATTATGGAAAGAGCTTATGTGTAACTTCCCAGGTTGGCTGTAACATGGGATGCAAGTTCTGTGCATCTGGTTTGCTGAAAAAACAGCGTGACTGCACAAGCGGGGAAATTGTTGCACAGGTGATGAGCGTACAGAAAGAGCTTGATGCTGAGGGAGAACGATTATCTCATGTAGTGATTATGGGAACAGGAGAACCGTTCGATAATTATGACAATGTGATGAATTTCTGTCGTACTGTTAATCATGATAAAGGATTAGCAATTGGTGCTCGTCATATTACAATTTCAACATGTGGTTTAGTACCTATGATTCATCGTTTTGCTTCTGAACATGTTCAGTACAATCTTGCGATTTCCCTTCATGCACCAACCAATGAACTTAGAAATCAGCTGATGCCGGTAAATCATGCATATCCGATTGAAGTTTTAATGGATGCGCTGAAAAAATACAGTGGAGAAAACAATCGACGATTAACATTTGAGTACATCTTATTAAGAGGAGTGAATGATTCTGTGGAACATGCACAGAAATTAGCTTCTTTAATTCATGGAATGAATGCTTATGTTAATTTGATTCCATACAATGCCGTGGATGAACATGGATTTCAGTCCACAGATATGAAAACTGCCATGAAGTTTTATGATGCATTGATGAAAAATCATGTAAAAGCTACGCTTCGTGCAAAACATGGTGATGATATTGATGCAGCATGTGGGCAGCTTCGTGCAAAACGTCAGGGAGGACTTTCATGAAGACTTATGGATCCACTGACAAAGGCTTAGTCAGAAAAACCAATCAGGATAGTTATGTCATCGCAGCGAATGAATGCGGTGACCTTTTCTGCGTGGTTTGTGACGGTATTGGCGGATCTAAAGGCGGAGATGTAGCGTCCAGCTGCGCAGTACGTTATTTTAGTACAGTATTTAGTGAAAATCGCGGATTTCTGAATGAAGCTGATTTATTAAGCTGGCTGAAAGTACATATTCGCAAGGCAAATGATGAAATCTTTACACTGTCCACGACAAAGCGTGAGTATCAGGGAATGGGGACGACCATGGTAGCACTGATGCTGACAAGTATAGGAAATTATGTTATCAATATTGGTGATTCACGCTGTTATGCTTTGTTTGAAAATGGACATTTTGTACAGCTTTCTGAAGACCATACACTGGTTCAGGAAATGCTGAAAAAGAAAGAAATTACAGAAGAAGAGGCGAAAAATCATGTTCGCCGTCATTATATTACTAATGCACTTGGTGTTTGGAATGAGGCTAGATATGATGTGCTTCATGTTACAGATGCAGTGGATTATTTCCTTTTGTGCAGTGATGGTCTGCATGGCTATGTGGAAGACAATGTGATTGAAAAGGTACTGAAAGACTCACGTTTGGATGCAAAAAAGAAGCAGCATCGTTTGATGGAGCTTTCTCTTTTGGCAGGGGGTCTTGATAACATTACAATACTTTTAATTAAGATGGAGGAAAATGAGGCATGAACAAGATGATTGCGAACCGTTACATGATTGTCAAGCATATTGGCAGCGGCGGCATGGCTGATGTTTATGTAGCGATGGATACATTATTAAATCGTGAAGTGGCTGTAAAAATACTTCGCGGGGAGTTGAGCAGCGATCCAGTAGCACTGCTTCGTTTTCAACGTGAAGCACAGGCATCCTGTGCATTGATTCATCCAAATATTGTTGAAATCTATGATGTAGGTGAAGATGAAGGGTCACACTATATTGTGATGGAATACATTCGTGGTAAAACATTGAAACAATTGATTCATTTGCGTGGTGCAATCGGTATTGAAGAAGCTGTAGGTATGATGAAACAGCTGGTTTCTGCAACCTATGAAGCACATAAGCGAGGGATTATTCATCGTGATATCAAACCTCAGAATGTTCTTGTGAAAGATGATGGAACGATTAAAATGGTGGACTTTGGGATTGCGCTTGCGCATGATGCACTTCAGCTGACTCAGAATGATTCGGTAATGGGTTCTGTTCATTATTTAGCTCCTGAACTTGCAAAGGGTGAACAGGCGTCTTATCAAAGTGATATCTATGCTTTGGGTATTGTCTTTTTTGAACTGCTGAGTGGTCAGGTTCCATTTACTGCAGATCAGCCTGTTCAAGTTGCATTAAAACATATTCGAGAAGAAATGCCTTCGATTCGTAGTATGATTTATGATGTGCCGCAAAGTGTTGAAAACATGATTTTAAAGGCATGTGCTAAACGAAAGGAACATCGTTACAGAAGCTGCCTGGAAATGCTTCAGGATTTATCGACTTGTCTTTCTTCGGTTCGTAAAGATGAAGAAAAAATAGTGTTTGCAGAAGTTGAAGAAAAAAGTCAAGGAACACTTGTGATGGATTCCTTGAAAGATACAGAAAAGAAAACAAACACTTCAAAGTCAAAACCAAAGAAAAAGGGAAGTGCTGCAAAAACTGCGGGATATACCTTGCTAATTCTGGCACTGCTTGTGTTATCAGCTGGTGCGATTGCGGCAATGCTGTTTTTGACAAATGGCTTTAATTCTGCAAGTAAAACGGCTTCAGTGCCTGGATGTGTCTCTATGAGTGTGAAAGAGTGCGAAACGTTAGTGCTGGAAGCTGGACTTCAGTTAAATACCTCTAACATTACCTATGAGCTGACTGACAACATTCCAGAAGGAGAAATTATTGAAACGATTCCTGCAGAAGGAACTGTACTTGAAAAAGGTTCTCATGTACGTTTGAAAGTCAGCAGCGGTACATATCTTGTAATGAATGATTATATTGGCATGAATATCAATCAGGCGAAAAAAGAGATTTCAAATGATTATGATAATATTCGTGTGCTTGTCACATCTGAAGAAAGTGATGAGCCTGCTGGAACCGTTCTGCGTCAGGAACTTCTGGAACCACAGGCCAAGTTTGCGCCAGGGAAGAGTTATGATATGCGTCTTGTGATTTCACAGTATACGACACTTGTTATTCCTCATTCTGTGCTGAATATGAATATTGATGAAGCGCGTCAGATGCTGGAAAACATGGGTGCTCAGGTTATTTTAAGTCGATTGGATGCCCCAGTTGTAGAAGAAGGGCAGCTGAGCAATGTGGTTTATGATGTTGTTGTTTCTGTTTCTCCAAATACAGGCACAAGCTATACTCAGGAAGAAGGGGCGTATATTACGCTGTATTATTACTAGGTGAAACATGATAGGTAGAGTCATTAAAATTGTATCCAATCAATATACCGTTCTATATGAAGGCAAACGATATGAAGCTGTTGCAATGGGCAAACTGCGCTTAAAACAGTCTCCTGTGGTGGGTGATTTTGTCGTTTTGGAAGAGCTGGAAGGCAAGATGTGCATTCAAAGGATTGAACCAAGAAAAAATCAAATGATTCGTCCAAGCATTGCGAATGTAGATCAGGCAATGATTATTATGTCGATGGTGGATCCTGTTTTTTCATGTCAGCTGGTGGATCGTCTTTTGATTTTGATTCAGCATGCAGGTATACAGCCTTTTCTTGTGATTACAAAGGTTGATGTTTGTGAAATGAGTGAACAGATGCTTTGTTGGATTGAAGACTATCGTCATAGTGGATATCAGGTTATTCTTCATAAGAAAGGTGAAGAAAATAATGAACTGAAAGAATTGCTTCGAGGGAAAATCACAGTATTGACTGGACAAAGCGGAGCAGGAAAATCTTCGCTAATCAATACATATCAGCCTGACTTTGAAATTAAAACTCAATCCATTTCAAAGGCGCTGGGGCGTGGAAAACATACGACAAGACATACAGAGCTTCATGAAGTCTGCGGTGGCTGGGTGGCAGATACACCAGGTTTTAGTTCACTGGATTTTGACAGACTTAGCGTGCAGGATTTAAAGGATGCCATCAAGGAATTTGAAAAGGCAGATAGCTGCAGATTTAGAGACTGTGTTCATGAAAATGAACCAGGATGCGGCGTAAAAAAAGCTGTTGAGGATGGGACAATATCTTCCATTCGTTATCAGCATTATTTAGAAGTTCTTCATTTAATTCAGAATCGAAAGGAGAAATACTGATGATTATTGCACCTTCAATTTTATCCATGGATTTTAGTGATACAAAGAAATCTGTAGAAGCATTAGAGGCATCTTGTGCTAAATGGATGCATTTTGATGTGATGGATGGCCATTTTGTGCCGAATCTGACATTTGGGCCAGATATTCTTAAGGCTATGAAAAGAAGCAGCAGTCTTTTGATGGATGTACATGTTATGATTGCGGATCCTATGAAATACGCACCTGTTTTTATCAATGCTGGTGCTGATTTGTATACGTTTCATTATGAAGCAGTTGAATCTGTAGAAAAAATGAAAGAGTTGATTCATCTGATTCATAATGAAGGCTGCAAAGCTGGTATTTCTATCAAGCCTAAAACATCTGTCAGTGTTTTAGATGAACTGATTAATGAAGTGGATTTAGTTCTTGTCATGTCTGTAGAACCTGGTTTTGGTGGACAGAAGTTTGATCCAAATGCACTTAATAAAATCAGTACATTAAGACAATGGATTGATGAACGAAAACTAAATTGTCTGATTGAGGTTGACGGCGGTATTAATGCTGAAACTGGAAAGCTTTGTAAAGAATCAGGCGTTGATGTGCTTGTGGCAGGAAGCTATGTGTTTGGCGGAGATATTAAAGAACGCTGTGAAAGCTTATGCTAAAAAAGTGTTACTGTGTTTTGACAAATGCATCCTATTTGCCTGATTTTGATGGTGATGTAATTGGTGTTGATAAAGGGGCTTGGATTTGTTTTAAAAATGGAATTGAAATGAAAGCTGCCATTGGTGACTTTGATTCAATCTCTTCCAGTGAAAAACAATTGCTTCAAAACAGCATTAAAAATATGACTATTTTAAATCCGCGTAAAGATGTTTCAGATTCTGAAGCAGCTTTACAATGGGCAGAAAAACAGGGATATGATGAAATAGTATTAGTGACATCGATGTCTGGACGTTTCGATCATACCTATGTGAATTTTCAGCTTGTACATCATTATGATTGTGTTTTGATGGATAAATACAATAAAGTGTTTTTGGTACATGAGGGGACTTGTGAGATTGAAAAGGGTAATTATAAATATATTTCTTTTTTTGCTCGTGAAGAATCAGTTGTAACACTTGAAGGATTTTCTTATCCACTTTCTCAATATCGTATGACTGCTGATGATGTGCTTGGTTTAAGCAATGAAATCATAAATAAAAAAGGACTGGTAACGACGACAGGGAAACTGTGGTGTATCCAATCCAATGATGCGAATTAAGCGGATTTCCGCTTTTTTTGTATGCAAAATAAAAAATCACCAGTTACCTGATGATGTTTTTACTAATTAGCCATTCTGCTGAGCTTTCAGCGTTTTCAGAGCGCGGGCAGACATACGGACTTTCTGAGGTTTCCCATCAACCATGACTCTAACTGTCTGCAGATTAACATTCCATTTGCGGCGAGTAGCGTGCAGGGAATGAGAACGCTTGTTACCAGACAATGCTTTTTTACCAGATACGGCACAAACTCTTGACATACCGTAACCTCCCTTCATGTTCACATTTTGCTTTAAAACTATATCATGGTTTAAACTAAAATGCAACAGATAATTCTTTGAAAATTATTAAAATTTCTTTTGAAAGGAAATGAAAAAAAACTTTTTCTATTTCCCTAAATATGATAAGATTATTATGTATAATTCTAAGGGGGTATACTCTAGTGAATAATAAGCAGATTTATGCTGCACTTGAAATCGCTGATCATGAAATTCGTTTGATCGTCGGGGAGTTCTTTAATACCCGCTTCAATGTGATAAAGGTAGAACGTGTTCCGTGTTCTGGAGTAGAGAGCGGACAGATTATAGACCAGCAGCTGGTAAGTGATACAATTCGTAAGGTTGTGGAAAATGCTTCCAGCAAGGTAGGCGCAGCCATCAAAAAAGTATTGCTGTGTGTTCCATCTATTGATGCTGAGCGCATTGGCGTAAAAGTGAATGTGCGCGTTGATTCTATTGACAAGAAGATTACAATTCTTGATATTCGCAATGCGGTTAAAAAGGCTATGTCAACTCCAATTGATGAACAATATGCACTAATCAATGCGGTTTGTGTACGTTATACATGCAATGGAATTACAACAAGAAGAATGCCTGTAGGCGAAATAAGTGATGAATTGACAGTTCATCTGGATTTGTTGTGCGCAAGCCGTCAAATTGCGTTTGATTACGTAACTTGTGTTGAAAATTCTGGTTTACAGATTTTAGATATTTCTTTGGATTCTTTTGCGATTGCAAAAGAAGCTTGTCTGTTTGAACAGGCAGTTGACCAGAATGTGATTGTGCTGAAGCTTGAACGTGAACAAACATCTTTGGCACTGCTTCATGAAGGAAGATTTTCATCATGTGATGTTATTCCTCATGGTATTGGCAGATGGATTGGGAAAGTCTCTGAGAAAGTTCATCTTCCGCTGGATGTTGCAAGTCGACTTGTTTATTTCAATGGTCGTGTTGAACCTGAAAGCTGCAAGACAAGTCCAATTTACATCTGGTCGTCCAATGGTGTGACTTCGACAATTTCTGAACAGGAATTGTGTGATATCATGAAAGAGCCAGCTGCAAAGTGGATTGATGAAATCAAATCTGCCAGCGAACCAATTGTATCTTCCATGAAGACATCTGTTGTGATTACAGGGGAAGGTGCTGAAATTGAAGGCTTGGCTGAGTCTTTGGCAAAAGCTCTTGGGTGCAGTGTGAAGCGTTACTTCCCAGAAACACTGGGAGTTCGCAGTGCAGCTTTAACAAGTGCGCTTGGAATGTTTTATGTATATGCGGATACGCATATTGCATTAGGTGAAACAGATAGCTGTGTTGATCTTGAACAGTTTAATAAGTCAGTGATTGTAAAGCCTATTAAGACATCTGATGACAACACTATTACAAATAAACTCAAAAACATACTTTTTGACAATAAAGAAAAAGATTAATTTGGAGGGAAGATCATGAGTCAAATTGAATTCAATCAGGTTGCTAAAATTAAAGTGTTTGGTATCGGCGGAGGCGGATGCAACGCAGTAAGCCGAATGGTAGAAGAAGGCGTTCAGGGCGTTGATTTCTATGTAGTGAATACAGACCTGCAGGTTTTGCAGGCAAGTCCAGTAGCTAATAAGATTATTCTTGGCAATCTGGGTGCAGGTGCTAATCCAGAAGTTGGAAGACGTGCTGCAGAAGAAAATGAAGAAGCAATTCGTGAAGCAATCAAAGGTGCTGATATGGTTTATATCACTGCTGGTATGGGCGGCGGAACTGGTACAGGTGCTGCTCCAGTGTTTGCACGTGTTGCAAAAGAAGAAGGCGCTTTGACAGTTGGTATTGTTACAAAGCCATTTACATTTGAAGGTAGAAGAAGAACAGAACAGGCTCTTCAGGGACTTGAAGAACTGAGTGAATATGTAGACTCTCTGATTGTTGTATCTAATGACCAGCTGCTGCGTGTTATCGGTAATGTTCCACTGATTGATGCATTTAAAGAAGCTGACAATGTACTGCGTCAGGGTGTTCAGACTGTTACTGATTTGATTGCGGTTCCTAGCTTAATCAACTTGGACTTTGCAGACGTTCGTTCTGTAATGGAAGGTCAGGGTTCTGCACTTATCGGTATTGGTATGGCACAGGGTGACAAAAAAGCACAGGAAGCTGCTTCAAAGGCTATCCATTCACCACTTTTGGAAGCTCAGATCAATGGTGCTAAGAAGGCTATCGTTAACATTACTGGTGGTAATACTGTTACACTGCAGGATGCTAATGAAGCTGCAGAATTCATCCGTGAAGCTGCTGGGCAGAATCTGGATGTTATCTTCGGGGTTTCTATCAATGAAAAGATTGGCGATGCAATCATCGTAACAGTTATCGCTACAGGTTTTGAACTGGTTGACAGAAAGCCGGCTGCACCTAAGGCAACTGTTCGTTCAGCTGCTGAAATCTCAGAAGTAGTAAAGACTGAAACAACACCACAGGTTGAAATTGAAGAAAACGATATTCCAAAATTCTTCCGCTATCGCTAAAAAAACAGGATGGAACTTTCCATCCTTTTAAAATATAAAGGAGTACATTTTATGAAAAACTTACTTGATTTACATACACATACTATTTCTAGTGGACATGCGTACAGTACATTGCAGGAGAATGTAAGTGCTGCTAAGGCAAAAGGATTAAAATATTACGGTATGTCTGATCATGCACCTGCTATTCCTGGTGGACCACATATTTATCATTTCTCTAATCTTCGTGCAATTCCAACAATGATTGATGGTGTTCATGTCTTAAGAGGTGCTGAACTAAATATTCTTAATGATAAGGGAGAAGTTGATATTCCTGATTCTGTACTAGAAGAAATGGATTATGCTATTGCTTCAATGCATGGACCATGCATTCCTCAAGGTGATGAGGAATATTATACAAATGCCTATTTAAATGTAATGAAAAATCCTTATGTGCGCATTATTGGTCATCCAGATGATGGAAGATTTCCATTAAATCATGAAAAGTTTGTAGAAGGTCTTATTGAAAATCATATTATTATGGAAGTCAACAATGCTTCGATTTCACCGATTTCATTTCGACCAGGTGCACGTGAAAACTATCATTCTCTTTTAAAGCTGTGTGCTCAAAAGCGTGTTCCAATTATCATTAATACAGATGCTCATATTTGTTACAGAATAGGGGATATTGATCTTGCGTTAAAGATGCTGGAAGAAGAAAATTTTCCAAAAGAACTAGTACTCAACTGGAATGAAGAACTGATTGAAGAGTACATTCTGACACCAAGAAAAAAATAATCAGTAAAGGAACCATTTATGGAAACAAAGAAGTATTGTACATTCTGCGGAGCAGAAAACCGTCAGGAAGATCTGCTGTGCAGCCATTGTCAGCAGCCCCTTAGCTATGAAGATGAACTGCTCAAAGAATTTCTCATTGAACGAACAAAAGACAAGCTCAAAGGAGATCTTGATGATTCTTTGCGTGAAATCATCATGAATTTTCTGAAGTCTCATTTGTATGGCATCATCTTTACCATTACACTGGTTACGGCAATCAGTGTCAGTTCAATTACAGCAGCATATGGAATCACTTGTGTCACAGAACGTCCTTCTGGTTCCAATCCGCCTGCTTTGACACCTGATTCAGTGATTCAGGATGATCAGACTCATCAGAAAATACAGATGACCCATGAACAGCTTGAAGTAAAAGCTGTCGTTGATGCTTATTTTGATGCAGCACGCAATATTCATCATACTGACAATGCAGCTGAAACTGCAGCTTCATTGGTTCATTATGAAGAGTTTAGCTTTGAAGATATTGGCACTACGATTGTACCGTTCTTTGAAGTGGAAGAAGTTGAACATGTTGAATCCATTACACTGGATTATCAGCTGTTAAGATTTAATCCGTATGATTTCCTTTATTATTTAACAGGTATTTATTTGGATGCAGGCTATGAAGTCGCTGATGTTACTGTGGTTGAAACACTGACAACATCCAGCAATACAACCGAAACACAGTTTGATATCACACTTGCAAAGATTGATGGAAAATGGATGATTTGTCAGGTCTGCAATGGTTCACAGGATATGAAGAGCTTGACGTTCTTTGAGGAGATTCTGTGGGCACAGACCACCCAAACTCTGCAGGGCTCAAAAGAGTATTATTTGTCCGATGAATATGGATATACATCCTCAGAAGACATCAAAGACGTTGTTGAACTCAGTTCAAACTTTGAAATTGTATGGTATGAACAGCTGGGACAGATGTACCCAACACAAATCAGTGATATGCTTCTTAAAGATGGATATCGAATTGCACAAATCACGCTGATAGATTCTTCCAGCTCAAAAGAATATATCCTGACATTTGTCAATGCTGCAGGTGCGTGGTATGTAGCGGAAATTGTAGAAAAGGCTGGTGAATAAGATGATTTGTAAAGAATGCGGAACAAAAAATAGAATCAAGGCTAACTACTGCATGCACTGTGGTCATCAGTTTACCGATCAGCAGCGTGAATATGCTTATTCAAAGACAATTTTTGGATGGATTGAAAAGATCGAAAACATCTGGTCAATCTTAACGCTGGATAAAATCACAGGAAGCAGTCTGTTTAAGATTATTTCACTGGTTATCATTTTTCTTGTGGGCTCTTATTCCGTCTATAAAAACGGAACACAGTTTCGTCCTTTAGAACATGAAAACTATGAAATTCAATACAATCAGAAAGTGAATGAATACTATCTGATTAGTGATCTGGACAGCTTTGAAGTTTCGCTGTATCTTCCTAAAACAACGGATGAATTAACTGTGCTTCAGCTCAATGAAAACAATGAACTGATTTGTGAAGAACAGTATTTGTTAAGTGATGAGATTGTCTTGAACAATCAGGAAGAGATTTTGTATCAGATTGAAGCAGCAGGACACATCGTTCAGATTCGTACATTTAAGAAATAAGTTTTGAAACAATTTGTAAAAATTAACGTGTTTTGTTTAAACGCTTACAAAAAAAAGAATTGACTTTCGATATTTCGTGACCTATAATTTAGTCATTGAAAGACAAAGAAAAGAAAAGTAAATCAGTGGAAGTTTCACAGAGAGTCTGGGCAGCTGAAAACAGATAAATGGAATCTGATTGAAAATGGTCTTGGAGTTGCATACCGAACCTGGAAGGTAAGGCTATGACGGGAGCTCCCGTTACAGAGCTAGGGTATAACATCAATTGGATGCGTACCTGATGAGGAAACTATAGGAATATAGTTTTGAATTAAGGTGGTAACACGGGAAATATAATCTCGTCCTTAAATAGGACGAGATTTTTGTTTTATAAGGAGTGATGTCATGATTGAATTAAAGAATATTGTTAAGACATTTGCTGGTAAAAACACAGAAATTCATGCAGTGCGCGGAGTTACTCTAAATATTGAGGATGGGGATATCTTTGGCATTGTGGGTTATTCTGGAGCGGGCAAGTCGACACTGGTTCGCATCATCAATCAGCTTGAAAAACAGACTTCAGGTGAAGTTGTCATTGATGGAAAAGAAATTTCTTCTTTGTCTGAAAGTCAGTTGAGACTTGAGCGTCAGAAAATAGGAATGATTTTCCAGCATTTCAATCTTCTGTGGTCAAGAACTGTCGCTGAAAACATTGCCTTTCCACTAGAAATCGCAAAAGTAGACAAAGCAGTGCGTCAGAAAAAGGTCCAGGAACTGATTCGACTTGTTGGACTTGAAGGGCGTGAAGGTGCATATCCAAGTGAATTATCAGGTGGACAGAAACAGCGTGTTGGCATTGCCAGAGCGTTAGCGAATGATCCTAAGATTCTATTGTGTGATGAAGCTACAAGTGCACTGGACCCTGAAACGACAGATTCAATTCTTGAATTGCTTAATCGCATCAATAAAGAGTTAGGCATTACTATTGTAATGATTACTCATCAAATGGAAGTAGTACAGAAAATATGTCGTCATATTGCAGTCATGAGTGAAGGAAAAGTGGTAGAAGAAGGCACAGTAAAAAATGTCTTTGAAAAACCTCGTCATGAAGTGACTCGACGCTTTGTACAAACGGTAGGTGCAGGAAATCTTGAAAAGATTCGAAGCGATCTAAAGAAGAAATATCCTTATGGGCAGATTTTACGCCTTATCTTTACTGGAGAAATCAGTGACCGTCCAATTTTAGCTGAAGTCATTCGTAAAATAGATATTCCAGTGAGTATCGTTAGCTCAAATATCACAATGGGACCAGATGGCCCAATGGGTGAGATTTATTCACACATCAGTGATGGTACACAAGCTCAGTACAAGCAGTTCACTAAGCTTCTTGAAGCTGAAGGTGTAAAGGTGGAGGTGCTGTAAGATGAATGAATTCTTAAGTGCAATCAATTTTGATCAAATGCTGGAAGCATTTGCGGAAACTCTGTACATGTCATTTGGTTCGTTAATTCTAGCCGTTATTATTGGAATGATCATTGGGATTTTGTTGTATTGTACACAGACGGGTGGACTTTATGAAAACAAGTTCATTAATCCAATCGTTGATTTGATTGTCAATATACTTAGAGCTGTTCCATTTATTATCTTAATGATTTTAATTATTCCAATTACCAAGTTTCTGGTAGGGACAATGCTTGGGGCAACAGCCGCCATTCCATCTTTAGTCTTTGCAGCAGCACCATTCTATGCGCGACTTTGTGTAATTGCCTTTACTGAAGTGGATAAAGGAACGATTGAAGCTTCCAAGGCAATGGGAGCCAGCAAGCTTCAGATTATCTTCAAAGTGCTTCTTCCAGAATCACTTCCAGCTTTGATTTCTGGTGTATGTGTCACTGGGATTAGCTTGATTTCCTACACGGCAATGGCAGGAGCCATTGGCGGTGGCGGATTGGGAAATCTGGCATATATGTATGGTTTTATTCGCCGAAATAATGCAGTTCTTTACACAGCGACTGCTCTTATCGTTCTTCTGGTATTTATTATTCAGGGAATCGGAGATCGTATTGTGAAGAAAATAGATAAACGATAAATTGGAGGAAAAGAATATGAAAAAATTATTAGTATTATGTTTAACTCTTGCATGTGTACTGACTTTAGGTGCATGTTCATCCAACGCTGATAAGGGCAGCGATGATACAACATTGACTGTTTCTTGTACATTGTCTCCACATTGCCAGATTCTAGAATATACAAAAGATATTTTTGAAAAAGATTATGGTCTGACACTGGAAATCATTGAACTAGATGACTATTATATCTTCAATAAAGCTTTGGATGCAGGTGAAGTAGATGCTAACTACTTCCAGCATGTTCCATTCTTTGATGGTGAAGTAGCTGCAAATGGTTATAAGATTTCAAATGTTGCAGGTATTCATATTGAACCATTTGGATTCTATTCTAAGACAATTGATTCTGTTGATGCTATTCCTGATGGTGCAGAAGTGATTCTGTCTAACTCTGTAGCTGACCATGGACGTATTCTTGCAATCCTTGAAAAAGCTGGTTTAATTACATTGGGTGCTGATGTAGATCGTCAGAATGCTACTGTAGAAGATATTACTTCAAATCCTAAGAATTTAAAGTTTACAGAAGTTAAGCCTGAAATGCTGACAACAGTGTTTGAACAGGGCGAAGGAGATCTGGTTGCGATTAATGGTAACTATGCCATTTCTGCAGGTTTAAATCCAGTTGAAGATACAGTCATTCTTGAGCAGGCAGATGCCACAAATCCATATGTGAATATCGTAGCTTGCCAAAGTGGCCATGAAAATGATGCTAAGATTAAAGCTTTAGTAGAAGTACTGAAATCTGAAGCAGTAAAACAGTACATTTCAGATACTTGGTCTGATGGCTCAGTCATTCCAGCTGAATAAGGATTTATCAAGGGGGATTTTATTCCTCCTTTTTCTTTTGTAGACAATTTCTTCTATTTGTGTATGAAAATTTGCATTTTATGAAAGTGTCTGATATAATACTTGCATTAATTTTGAAAGGATGTGTTGTCTCTTGTCAGAGTCGCCGTTGCCCAGTAGGGGCTTAATTGTTCGACAGAACTCTTTATATTTGATTGGATTCCATGTTTTGAGATGGAATACATTTTATTATCGTCGTGCGTGATAAGAAACTAGAAAACGATAGAATCAAAGATAAGGAGAGAGATACATATGAATGAATCAAATACAACGATAATACTAGCTTTAATTCTGCTGATTTGCTGTTCAGCATTTTTCAGTGCGACTGAAACAGCTTATTCAAGCGTGAATAAAATCCGATTAAAAAATCTGGCTAATGATGGAGATAAAAGAGCCAAAAAAACTTTAGATCTTGCAGAAGATTATGATCGTTTATTGACAACAATCTTAGTTGGAAACAACTTAGTGAATATTATGGCAACAGCGTTGGCTACTGTACTTTTTACAAATCTATATCAAGAATATGGAGCAACAATTTCTACTTTGGTCATGACTCCATTGGTTTTGGTTTTTGGGGAAGTGACACCAAAAAGTATTGCAAAAGAAACTCCAGAAAACTTTGCGATGGCAGTATCAGGTGTCATGAAAACGTTGGTGATGCTTTTAACACCGATTAATTATTTGTTTACTTTATGGAAGAAATTGATTTCACTGGTTTTCCATGTAGAATATGATGATGGAATGACTCAGGAAGAATTGATCACAATTGTAGAAGAAGCTCAGAAAGATGGAGATCTTGAGGAACATGAGTCTGATTTGATTACTGCAGCCATTGAGTTTAATGATCTTGAAGTGAATGAAATCCTGACACCTCGTGTTGATGTTGTAGCACTGGATATTGAATCAACGATGGAAGAAATGGAAGAAGCATTCCGTACAAACAGCTTTTCACGTTTTCCAATTTATGAAGATACGATTGACAATGTGATTGGCATTCTTCATGAAAAAGATTTCTATTATGCATACTATAATGATGCGACTGATGTTAGAGGTATTTTGAAACCTATTCAATATACAAGTTCTCATGTCAAAATTTCTGAATTGCTTCGTCAGCTTCAAAGCTCTAAAACACATATGGCTGTTGTTTTGGATGAATATGGCGGTACTGCTGGTATCATTACAATGGAAGATATTTTGGAAGAATTGGTTGGTGAAATCTATGATGAACATGATGAAATCAGAGAATACTATCACAAAGTGGATGACAATACGTATCTGGTAGAGGGTGACTGTGACTTGGGTGAAATGTTTGAACTTTTTGACATGGAAGAAACTGATGATGATTATGATGTTAATACAGTCAGTGGATGGGCAATTCAGAATATGAAGCGTATTCCTAGGGAAGGAGATACATTTGTGGCTGATCATCTGTTTGTTACTGTGATGGATGCTGATGAAAAGCTTGTTAAGAATTTGAAAGTTCAGCTTCTTGCTGAAGAACAGGATAAAGAGGAAGAATAAACAAACATCCCCGCAATTGCGGGGATGTATTATTTTATGATGACAGGGTTGGATATCCAGTCTCTTTTTTTGAAATAGTCTGTTTTATAGATCATTAATGAAATGTTGGTTGAGTTTATGACCTTTTTATTTTGATTCTGAACCCAGTTTTCTGATGCTGGATTAGAATCATCAAAGTTTGTAAAAGTACCTTCAGAAGCATCATACCAGCCGTATGTGGAAATCCAGTCACCGTTAGTGAAGATAACTGTATTCTCTTCATTAGAGAAGATATCTGTTCCTACATAAAGTCTTGGATCATAATTAAGATTAAATAGATTTGCCACAGTTGGAAGAACATCAAAGGTACTTGATACTGTTTCGATATCTTTTGATTCGGTACCTGCATTGTAGATGATAAGTGGGGTTTTATCTTCATTAAGTCCATAAGAACGGTCAAACTGAGTTGTGTACTCTGTGAGTGTATCTAATGTTGTTTTTAATGGATGGTGATCTGCGAACATGACAATTACCGTATCTTCCAGCTTTCCAGCTTCTTCAAGAGAAGTTAACAGTGTATTCAATCCTTTATCTAGTTCCATGCATTTAGAAAGATAACGCTTGATATTGATGTGATAATCAGGATGAACTTCATTAATCTGTTCCATATAACGATTGCCTAGGGTACTATTCATGTCATAAGGGAAATGCATACTTGAAGTAACAATATGAGCCATAAACTTATCTTCGTTAATGAAATGTGGAATTGCCTGTTTCATCAGCTCATCATCGCTTTGCCATCCCTGAATGATTTTAAAATCCATCTGGTCAATGTTGTAGTAATCATTAACACCCATGTTCTGATACAGTTCTCTTCGATCATAGAATTCATCTTCCCAGTTGTGATAGGCTGAGACATAATATCCATTGTTTTGAAAAATTGATAAAATGGATTCAGTAAATGAATTCTTAGAATAGCTGTTAGGTGTGCATACAGCACTGGAAGGTACAAGAGAAGTCAATGAAATAAATTCAGATTCTCCTGTTGTACAGCTGTATTTAGGAGTAAAGTAATTGTTAAAGTCCCATCCTTCTTGCTGCATTTTATAGATAGTTGGAGTAAGAACAGGGTCAATCGCAATATAATCAAAGGCTTCAATCATGATGTAAATCAGATTTTTACCTTCAAAGATTCCAGTCATTTCATTTTTATCAATAATCTTCTTTGATAAGAAATATTCATCGAGCTGTTTTACAGTTTCATTGGTTTCATTTTCTTTAGCACTAATCCATGCTGAATCATCAAAAGTTCTTGTGAAATCAATTTCAGGGTTCTGTGTTTCTTGAGGTTCTGGTGTAGGGTCAGGGGTAATCACTTCAATCGTTAAATCTTCTTCCTCAGGTTCAATAAAGAGGGTGATGATATCTCTTAATACAAATCGCTGTGTACCAAATTCTTTAAGTGCTGTTTCAATGATTGTAGGATTTTTATAGGTATTCATTAAATGAATGGTGCCTTGATTTGGTGCATAGGCAATCGTTGCGATAGCTCCTGCATAAGTAAGAAGAGAAATCATGAAAGTTAGCAGTATATTTTTTAAGTTGAATGTTATTTCTGATTTTGTCTTGAACTGATAGACTCCATAGAACAGTACAGGTACTAAAGCCAGATACATAGATGGTTTTAAGAATTTGATGAATTCAATAACATATTCTGTGATTTTACCAGCTTGTCCAGCTGTTTTAAAAGATACATAATTTCCTAAAAAGATAATGAATCCCATCTGTGCAATGGCATAGATAGCAAATATCAAAGGAAGTAATGTAAGCAGTACTTTAGTGATTTTGTTGTATTTGAACTGTACAAGACCAATAAAAATGGATGCAAATGATAATTCAAAAAGTACAACTCTAAGTATAGTCAATGCACTTGGGAAAGATCCACTATGGAAATAAAAGACAGATTCAATGGCTAGAAATGTGCATGTCAGCACAAGAATCTGGAAAATAATTGATTTAAAACTGTTTTTCATATTTCTACACTTTCTAAATAATTGATTATGGATATGATATTCTTTTTTATGAGAAATGTAAACTTTTAAACTTAGAAAAAATAGTGTAAAATGAATTTGGTGATTTCTATGCAGCAGTATTTTGTAAAAGAAGTTCTTCATAACCATCAGATTGTCGCTTTGGATGAGCAGCAGTCTTTTCATATTGTGAAGGTTATGCGTATGAAAGAGAATGATCATATTGTATTGGCAGATGCAGATCATAAGGTGTATGAAGCTGAATTACTCTCACTTGGTACATTTGCTGAGGCTAAGGTCTTGCAGCAGTTACAGCGCAATACAGAGATGAAAATGCCGGTGACTGTTATCATGGCTCTGATTAAAAAGGACAAATGGGATTTCTTTTTGATGAAAGCTACTGAACTTGGTGCTGCACGTATTGTTCCATATAAGGCAAAAAGAAGTGTTGTCAAGAGTGATGATGAAAAAATAGATAAGAAGAAGCAGAGATGGATGCGCATTGTGGAGGAGGCTGCAGAGCAGTCAAGAAGACAGTGTGTGCCTGAAATCACAGATCCTGCAGGGATAAAAGAATTGAAGAAGTATCTTAGTGATGTGAATCTGATTGCTTATGAAAAAGAATCTGGTTCTGGAAAACTGTTAAGAGATGTATTGAATCAGCCGCAAAGTGCAACAATCATCATTGGACCAGAAGGTGGATTTGATCCTGGTGAAGTGGATGAACTGTTGAATATGGGATTTGAATGTATTTCGCTTGGAAAAAGAATATTGCGTGCTGAAACTGCAGCGTGCTATGCGCTCTCTGCGATAGATGCACTGGTTGAATAGAGGGGGAAGAGGATGCCTACATATGCAATTTGTACTTTAGGGTGCAAAGTGAATACTTTTGAAGCACAGGCAGTATCTTCTGCATTAAAATCTAAGGGTCTTGTTGAAGTGGATTTTAAAGAGAAAGCAGATGTATATTGTATTTTTACCTGTGCTGTCACAAATACTGCGGAGTCAAAAAGCCGCAAAATGATTTCTCAGGCATTAAGAAGAAATCCTGATGCTTTGATGTGTGTTGTTGGATGTCTTGTTCAGATTCATCCTGAAGATATGAAGGATGCAGATCGCATTGATTTGCTGGTGGGATCATCTGGAAAAGAGCTGATAGCGGATAGAGTCATGGATCTTTTAGAAGATAGAAGACAGATTCATGAAATTAAGGATGTTCGTAAGGAAGCTGAGTTTGAAGGACTCTTTACAGATCAGTTTGAACATCAGACACGTGCTTATTTAAAAGTTCAAGATGGCTGCAATCAGTTCTGCAGCTACTGTGTGATTCCTTATGCACGTGGCAAAGAACGTTCTTTAAAGCCTTCTGAGGCGATTTTACAGGCAAAGGCACTATCAGAGCATCATCGTGAAATTGTGCTTGCAGGGATTCATACAGGGCGCTATGGACGTGAATATGATAAGCCTTTGCATGATTTGATGAAAGAAATGCTGGAAGCATGTCCTAAACTAGAAAGACTGCGTATTTCATCGATTGAAATTTCTGAAATTACGGATGAATTTTTAGATTTAATGGCATCGAATCCTCGTGTTGCACATCACCTGCATATTCCAGTTCAATCTGGCTGTGATACAGTGTTAAAGCGAATGAATCGTCCATATACGACGGAAGAATTTTTGAAACGTGTTGCTGAAATTCGTCAAAGAATTCCAGGAATCTCCATCAGTACAGATTTGATTGTCGGTTTTCAAAGTGAAACAGATGAAGAATTTGATGAAACGATGGATCTATTGAAGAAAGCAAATTTCTCCTTTGTGCACTGTTTTCCGTTTTCAATGAAAAATGGAACAGCAGCACAGCACATTGGAAAAACTGTCAATGAACAGATTAAAAAACAGCGAGCTCAGAAAGTCGCTGCATGGTCTGATTTATCCAAAAAGAGCTATGAACTTTCCTTTATTGGAAAAGAAGTAGATGTCTTGATTGAAAAAACAACTGAACTAGAGGGGTTTGGACACTCCAGTGAATATGTACCTGTAAGAGTACTTGGGAATGTCGAAAAAAATACAGTTGTACGTGTTGTTTGTACACACTATGAACAAGGTATGCTGAGTGGAAAGAGGGTTTAGAAATGAAACTGAATCATTTGATTGATGGAGCTCCAGAAATCGAAATCGAACAGCTGACAACCGACAGTCGCAAAAAATGCAGAAATGGATTGTTTTTCTGTATTAAAGGACTGATGCATGATGGACATCGCTTTGCGACGATGGCCATCCATAATGGTGCTATAGCGATTGTGCATAGTGATGATTTAGCACAGTACAATCCAAATGTGACTTACATCAAAGTAAAAAATACATTAAAAGCACTTAATATGATTGCATCTCGCTTTTATGGAAATCCAAGTGAGAAACTGACGATGTATGGCATTACAGGCACAAACGGAAAAAGCAGCATTGCCAAGATGATCAAAGATATGGTTTCCTGCAGCAAGCCTTGCGGCTATATTGGTACGATTGCGATTGAGTATGCGGATGTAAAGCTTCCGCCACTGCTCACAACACCTGATGTGATTGATATTCAGCGTATTCTGCATGATATGGATCGTGCGGGTATGAAGGCTTGTGCTTTGGAAGTATCGAGTATTGGTCTTGAACAGCATCGCGTGGATGCAGTAGAATTTGATGTTGCGATTTTTACTAATTTTACACATGACCATCTTGATTACCATGGGACTATGGATAATTATTTTGAGGCTAAGAAAGTGCTGTTTGATAATCTGCATGATTCACAGGCAGCTATCTACAATATTGATGATCCTCGTGGTGAAGACATTGTTAAAAACTGCAAGGCAAGATGTTTTAGCTATGGAATTGTGAATGATGCGGATTATCGTGCAAAAAATATTCAAATCTTGTCAGATAAGACTGTGTTTACATTAGAAGTGATGAGAAATGAATATCGTGTAGAAACTAATCTTCTGGCGATGTTCAATATATATAATCTTTTGGCTGCAATTGCAGCGCTTCATCAGTCAAATCATGAAATTGAAGATATCCTTGCATCCATTCCAAAGATTGGTCAGATTGATGGACGTATGGAAAAGGTCGAAGAAGGTCAGCCTTTTAACATTCTTGTTGATTTTGCACATACACCAGATGGTTTGAAGCAGATTTTTGAATTTGCGGCAAAAATTACACCAGTGGATCGACGCATTATCGCAGTATTTGGTTCAGCTGGAAAGCGAGATACGAAGAAACGTCCGATTTTTGGACAGCTGGCAGATCGATATTGCGATATGATCATTCTGACTGAAGATGATCCTCGTGGAGAAAGTCCAATTGAGATTGCTCAGGACATTGCTCAGGGAATCAAGAAGACAAACTACATTATCATTGAAAGTCGCTATGATGCGATTCGTCAGGCTATTGAGATGGCAAATGTTCAGGATACAATTCTTCTTTTAGGAAAAGGAGATGAAGAATTCCTTTATTCTGAGTTTGGCAGAGAACCATGGCTTGGAGATCAGAATGCAGCCAAAGAAATTCTTCACAAATACTATTTCGACAATAGTGATGAAAACCTTTATTAAAAGGAAAAGTATATAAAAAAGAACGATAAATGCGAAAAAAACATTGCATTTTAAATTGTTGTCCGCTATAATATATGCGGTTGCATCAGAAGGGAGGGTTAGTATGCCTAGAGTCGTATTAAAAGAGAATGAAGTGTTGGATGATGCACTGCGTCGTTTCAAACGTCAGGTCTCCCGCAATGGAACCCTTGCTGAAGCTCGTAAGAGAGAATTCTACGTAAAGCCTGGTGTTAAGCGTAAACTGAAATCAGAAGCTGCTCGTAAAGCACGTCGTTCAAAATAAGAAGCTTATGCTTCTTTTTTTTATGTTTTATCATATTCTGTATGGAAGGGAGTGATTGTGTGATTACTCTTGATAAATCCAGAATTGTGATTGAAAATTTAGTTCAGATTGTTGTTTTAGAGGATAATCGTGTACGATGTCTTTTAAATGATTTAGTGATTGAACTATTTGGGAGTCATTTTCATGTTCATTCGTTATCTGACAGAGAATTAGTACTGCAAGGGAAAATAAAGGCAGTTGAGCTTCATGAACGATAGAGGTAGATTCTTGTTTGGCTTATGCAGAATGTCTGTTACAATGCCTTTAAATTCACTGATAAATCAATGTGTTCTTTCTCAAATAGAATTATTTGATGTAACTCAAATGGATGAAGATGTATATTTTTACTGTGCACTTGATCAAAAAAAGAAACTGATGAAATTGTTTCCTGATGTTAAAGATCATGGTACTACAGGTGTATTGGGATTTGTTTTACGTGAAATTAGAAAACCATTTCATTGGTTTCTTTTTGTCTGGGTTTGTATTGTTTATCTTGTGTTATCTCATACATTGATTCATATTGACTATCAGTCGACAAATGCTCTATTACAAAAAAAGATTGAGACATATTTAGAAGAGAATCAAATACATCCTGGAAAAATCATTTGGAATGAGTCTTTTGAGAATCAATTGAAACAACAATTAAAAAAGATGTTTTTACATGAAATTGCATGGGTTGAAGTAGAACGAAATGCTTCCGTATTAAAAATACAGTTTAATCATAAGGAATCTAAAGAAGTGCAGACTTTTGGAAGTGAACCTTTGATTTCTACAAAACATGCCATAGTAGAACGTTTTGAACTTCTTCATGGATATAAATGTGTTCAAAAGAATCAAAGAGTTAAACCTGGTGATACTCTTGTACAGTCATATTTAGTGGATTCTAGAGGGAATATGCAGTCTTTGTATGTGAGTGGCAAGGTTTATGGAATCACATGGTATACAGTTTCCAGTGAGCTGATAAAAGGGACAGAAATTGAAGTGCTTGATTTTATGCGTCTTTTAATGGATTGCAGAAGACAAATTGAAAAAGAAATCAGTGAAGATGAAGAGGTTTTGAAAGAAAACATTTTACAAGTTGTATCTAACGAGGGTAAAATAAAGCTGACAGTACATTATACTTGTCTAGAAGATATCACTAAGCAGTAGAAAGGTGGAACATCTTGAAACAAAGACATACTATAACTATTGAACATCTGGACGAAAACATAGCAATGGAGCTGATAGGTTTTCAAGACAAAAATTTAAAGCTTCTGGAAGAATTGTTTGGATGTACAATTGTATACCGAGATGCATCTTTTATTATGATGGATGCAGATGAAAAACAGAAAGAGATTTTTGAAAAGCTGATCGATGCGCTGATGGTGTGTTTCAATCGTAAAATCAGAATCTCTCAAAGAGAAATCATCTATGCGTACCGTAGAATTTCACAAGGGAAAGAAGTTTATTTAGATACATTGATGACGCGTGTTATTGGCAAGACAATCAGTGGCAAACCTATTGCGCCAAAAACCATGGGACAAATGGAATTTGTAAAGGCCATGGAAAAGAAAGATATTATCTTTGCAGTAGGACCTGCAGGTACAGGAAAAACATATCTAGCAGTTGTTTATGCAGTTGAGTTGTTAAAAAAAGGGATTGTCAAGAAAATAGTACTGACAAGACCTGCAGTAGAGGCTGGAGAAAATCTTGGCTTTTTGCCTGGGGATCTAAAAGAAAAAGTAGATCCGTATCTGATTCCTTTGTATGATGCTTTATATGAGCTGCTTTCAAAAGAAACATGTGAAAAGTACATGGAAAAAGGGACGATTGAAATTGCCCCATTAGCCTATATGAGGGGTCGTACATTGGAAGATGCATTTGTGATTTTAGATGAAGCACAGAATACCTCACCAATGCAGATGAAAATGTTTTTAACACGACTTGGTTTTAATTCAAAAATGGTCATAACAGGTGATATTACACAGATCGACCTAGTAAAAGGAAAGCGCAGCGGTCTTTTGGATGTACAGAGAATTCTTTCAGGTATTTCAGAAATAGGTTTTTGCATGTTAAGTAGTGATGATGTCATTCGTCATCCTTTGGTACAAAAAATTATTGAGAGATACGATGCACAAAGTGAATAAAAGAAAATAAAAGCTGAATGATTACAACCATTTTGTAACATTCAGCTTTTATTTTAATTAAGATGACTAGTTTTGACTTCTGTGTGACTAGGAAGTTCCAATGAACATCTAGCAATGTTCATAGTGTGGTCGCCAATACGTTCCAAAGTCCCTAGAATATCGCAGTAGACAGAGCCGGCAACAGTGCTTGTGCATTCTTTATCACGGATACGTTTGAAATGAAGCTGACGATAGTCATATTCCATCGAATCCAGTTTATTTTCATTGTCCTGAAGCATGACATATGCATTTTCGCTTTCATCTTCAAAAGTCATTAAACTTAAATGAATCATGTCCAAAAGACGATCAGTCATTGAAGAAATTTCCTGAAGAGCTTCTTGTGAGAATGCTTCTTTAGCCTCAAAGACCATTTCATAGAATTCGATGAGGTTTGTACCTAAGTCGCCAATACGTTCCAGATTTTTAACGACCTGAAGATTTGCAGTATATTGTTTCATTTCTAAATCACTAAGTTCAACTTTTGAGATTTCAATCAAGTAATTAGTGATTTGAGAGTCAAGATCATTGATAACCTGTTCAGCCTGTTCAACACTTTCTTTTGCGGAAGATGTTTTTTCTATCAGATATGTTTTGGTATCATTAACAAGTTTGATAGAAACGTTGCTCATTTGAACTGTTAAATTCTGAGCAACAGACAATGCACTGGATGGCAGCTGATAAATCAGTGCAGTATCAAGTGATTCGGTAGAAACTTCAACGCGGTCAGATTCATCACCCTTAATAACAAGGGAAACAAATTTGCACATCTGTTTTGTGAATGGATAGAAGACACATGTTGCGCCAACATTGAAAATGATGTGGGATACTGCAATCTGCATCATTGGAGCTACTGCAAATTCTGTAGATAGCCATTGAATGAATCCAGCGTATGGAACAAGTAGAATCATGCCAATCGTTGTACCGATGATATTAAAGAAAGTATGTAAAAGTGCAGTGCGTTTTGCTTCAGGTGTACCGCCAATTGCAGCAAATGCACCAGTGATTGTTGTACCGATGTTAGAGCCAAACACAAATGGAAGAGCTGCAATCAGTGTCATTCCACCAGATTCATAGATTTTCTGAATCACACCAATTGTTGCAGCGGATCCTTGAATTAATGCGGTTAAAAGTGTACCAGCCATTAATGACAAGAAGGCATTGTTGGACATCGCTTCTGCAAAGGCAACGAATTCAGGAACATCTTTGAGCATCTTCAAGGAATCACCCATGATCTGAAGCCCATAGAATAATGCGCCAAATCCAATCAGTACTTCACCAATATGTCGAGCTTGCTTTTTATTTGCGAAAGAAAGAATCGTTCCGCCTAAAAAAACAAAGTATAATGAGAAGCGTTCAATTTTTAAACCAATCAGAAATGCAGTAATTGTTGTACCGATGTTGGCACCAATAACAACGCCTGCAGCTTGTTCCAGTTTCATCAGTCCGGCACGTACTAAACCAATAGTAATTGCAGTTGTTGCAGATGAAGACTGAATCAGAACAGTAATGACTATCCCAATAATGAGAGCCATCCAAGTTTTGGAAGTATACTTGTTGATGTAATCACGAAGCTTATCCCCAGCTAAGCTTTTTAGACCATCTCCGACAAATTTAATACCGAACATGAAAAGTCCAAATCCACCCAGGACCATGTTCCATTGAAGATCAGCCAGGGTAGGTGCAGTTGTAAGTATATACATAATATCACCTCATTAACGTTATTCTATCAGATTAGTAAAGAATCAGTAAAGAGAAAGTAAAGGAATGGTTAAAATTCATGAATATATAGTGAAATAATAAGACTAAAAAGTAATATGAACTTCATTTCCGTTCTATTCATTTTTGTTGTATAATAAAACAGGTGATAAATATGAACTGTACAGTAAGAAATAAAACACGCGATAAACAATGGAAACAGTATGCACCTTTGTTTGAAACAATTATGAGTGAAACATTGAAAACACTAAAGAAGACAGAAGAGTATGCAATCTCAATTATTCTGGTCAAAAAGCGCAAGATTCATGAAATAAATCGTGATTATCGAGGAATTGACCGACCAACAGATGTTATTACCTTTGCAGCAATGGAAGGTGAGGTCTTTGGTATGGAAGATGAGATTGAACTGGGAGATATTTTCATTAATGTGGATGCAGTTGTAGATCAGGCAAAGGAATATGGACATTCTGAAAAAAGAGAAATTGGTTTTTTGTTTGTTCATGGTTTATTGCACTGTTTTGGCTATGATCATATGAATGAAGAAGATGAAAAGGAAATGACGGATTTACAGAAGCTGATTTTAGATCCTATTGTTTCCCGTGATGAAGCATGAAAAAGAAATTTTTAGATGCTTTTCATGGACTTTTGTTTGGTCTAAGACATCGAAGCATTATGATTCAGTTTCTTTTGGGACTTTGTATTGTTACGGCAGGGCTGTTGCTGAAATTTACACCAGAGGAATGGCTTGCGGTTATCATCTTAATAGGACTTGTGATTAGTGCGGAGATTTTTAATACATGTATTGAAATGATTTGTGATAAAATTTGTCCGGATTATGATGAAACAATTGGGAAAATCAAAGATTTGTCTGCAGCTGGTGTACTGGTTTGTGCTTTAAGTGCATTCATAGCTGCTTTAGTGATTGTATTATTTTAAAGGAGAAGAAGATATGACACAGGAAGAAATTTTGAAACATGCTTTTAAGGCGATGGACAATGCGTATGCGCCTTATTCCAATTATCATGTAGGTGCTTGTGTTGCCTGCAAGGATGGCAGCTATTTCTATGGTGCCAACATTGAAAATGCATCTTATGGTGCAACAAACTGTGGTGAACGCAGTGCTGTTTTTGCGGCTTATTCAAACGGATATCGAAAAAATGATATTGAAGCATTGGCAATCGTAACAGATGGAGGACGTGTTGGTGCTCCTTGCGGTGTATGCCGTCAGGTGTTATCAGAACTTTTGAATCAGGACACACCTATCATTTTATCCAATGGTAAAGAAGTAATTGTAAAAACAATTGCAGAACTGCTTCCTATGCAGTTTAACGCAGAGGATTTAGCTTAATGAAAAGCGGATTTGTTGCGCTGATTGGACGTCCTAATGCAGGGAAAAGTACACTTTTAAATGCATTGCTGAATCAGAAGATTGCGATTATTAGTCCAAAGCCACAGACGACTCGTAATGCGATTCGAGGGATTCGTACAGATGAAGATTCACAAATTGTTTTTGTAGATACTCCTGGAATTCATAAACCTCATCATGCTTTGGGGGCGAATATGAATAAAGAAGCTCTTTCGAATGCTGGCGGGGTTGATGTTATTTATTATTTGGTGGATGGTTCTGTCCCATTTGGCAGCGGAGATGAATATGTTTTGAATACACTGAAACAAAATCGTCTGCCAGTTTTTCTTGTGCTGAATAAGATTGATCTTCTGAACAAGGATGAACTGATGGAATTATTGATTTCATGGTCTAAACGTTATGATTTTAAAGAAATTTTCCCAATTTCTGCTAAGGAAGAAGATAATTTGGATGCTCTTTTGAAAGTAACGAAAAATTATCTGGAAGATGGAATACAGTATTATCCTTCAGACCAGGTGTGTGATTACCCTGAACAGTTTATTATGGCTGAAATTGTTCGTGAGAAAGTACTTTTGAACACAGAAGAAGAAGTGCCGCATTCTGTGGCTGTTGTGATTGAACGCATTCGCAGAAAACGTGATTCATTAATTATCAATGCAATGATTTTGGTTGAGCGTGATTCACAGAAAGGAATCATTATAGGTAAACAAGGACAGATGATTCGTAAAATCGGTATGGAGGCCAGAAAAGAGCTTGAAGAGATTTTGGGCAGCCGTATTTTCTTAGAACTCTTTGTACGTGTAGAGAAGGACTGGCGTAACAAAGAAAGTAAGCTGAAACAACTAGGCTATATCCAAATGGAGGATGAAGAATGAATGATGTGAGTGAAGGCATTGTGCTTTCTAGCAGGGACTATCGAGAGAAAGATACTCTAATCAGTGTTTTAACGAAAGAGTTTGGACGTATTTCGCTTGTTGCAAAGGGAACGATGTCTGTTCATTCTAAAAATGCACCTGCTTGTCTGCCATTCACATCGAGTGAGTTTTGTTTTGATTACAAGGAAACAAAGACTGTGTTTCCTTTAAAAACTGCAAGAATAAATAACAGCCGGCGACATGTTCGAGAAGATTTAGATCTTTTGAATTTTGCCGGCCTGCTTTGTGAATTGACTGAAAAAATCAGTGACCAGGGTGTTGTAGAAGATGAATTATATCGTAATTTGGAATGTGCACTAAATACATTGTACGAAGATAAATATCTTTCTGTGTGTTTGTTTCTATCTTTTGTGTGTCGTTTGATTGGAATAGAACCAGTAGTAGATGAATGTGTTTTGTGTGGAAGTACTCAGGTATCTTCAATTTCTATTAGAGAAGGTGGTTTTGTCTGTCAGCATTGTCGGCCAAAAGTTCATGCTTACGCATGTACATTAGAAGATTTGATTCATTTTCGTCTTTTGAACAAGGCATCTTTTGAACATTTTGAGTTATTGAAAGAAAAAGGTCCATTTACATTGAATGATGTTACAACGATGATTGATTTTCTTGTACATCATGCGGGGATTCGACTACATTCATGGAATTGGATTCGTTCATTGATGGATTGACTTAAAGTGGAAAAAGAGTGTATAATATTACACTGTATAAAAGTAGATAAAGGAGTATTTTTATGGCTGTAAAAGAGTTTGATACAATTGTCGCTCATGCGAAGACATCTGGTTTTGTATTTCAGGGTTCTGAAATTTACGGCGGTTTGAGCAATACATGGGATTTTGGACCATTGGGCGTAGAACTGAAAAACAATATTAAGAATGCATGGTGGAAGAAATTTATCCAGTGCAATCCTTACAACACAGGGATTCAGGCAGCCATTCTGATGAATCCAAAAGTATGGGAAGCTTCAGGACATCTGAAGACATTCAATGACCCGCTGATGGACTGCAAACAGTGCAAGACTCGTCATCGTGCTGACCATTTGATTGAAGATCACAGCAATGGTACAGTAAACCCTGGTGGATGGAGCAATGAAGAACTGATGAACTATATTAAGGAACATCATATTGCTTGTCCGAACTGCGGCGCGCATGATTTTACTGATATCCGTCAGTTTAACCTGATGTTTAAAACATTCCAGGGCATCGTTGAAGACAGCAAGAACACAATTTACCTGCGTCCTGAAACTGCACAGGGGATGTTTGTGAACTTCAAGAATGTTCAGCGTACAACAAGAAAGAAATTGCCTTTCGGTATTGGTCAGGTTGGAAAGAGCTTCCGTAATGAAATTACCCCAGGTAACTTTATTTTCCGTACTCGTGAATTTGAACAGATGGAACTTGAATTCTTCTGTCATCCAGGAGAAGATTTGAAGTGGTATGCATACTGGCAGAAATTCTGCTGGAACTGGCTGCTTTCTTTAGGGCTGAAAGAAGAAAATCTGCGTATGAGAGAACATTCTCAGGAAGAATTAAGCTTCTATTCAAAGGGAACAAGTGACATTGAATATCTGTATCCATTTGGATGGGGAGAACTGTGGGGCATTGCAGACCGTACTGATTATGATTTAAAGCAGCATATGGAACATGCAAAGACTTCTTTGGAATATCTGGATCCTCAGACAAATGAAAAGTTTGTGCCTTACTGTGTTGAGCCAGCTGTTGGTGTAGAACGTTTGGCATTGGCTTATCTGTGTGAAGCTTACGAAGAAGAACAGTTGGAAAATGATACACGTATTGTTATGCATTTCCATCCTGCTTTGGCACCAATCAAAGCTTGTATCATGCCATTGTCTAAGAAGCTGTCTGAAAAAGCTAATGAAGTTTATATGCAGCTTTTGGAAGACTATAATGTGGAATATGATGAAGCTGGTTCTATTGGTAAGCGTTATCGCAGACAGGATGCGATTGGTACGCCATTCTGCATCACTGTAGACTTTGAAACAGAAAATGATGGCTGTGTAACGGTTCGTCATCGTGATTCTATGGAACAGGAAAGAGTTCGCATTGAGGATTTAAACGAACTGCTTCATAAGAGTTTAAAGTTTTAATTAAGAGGAGTGAAGAAGTTGGCACGTATCAGCGAAGAAACAATCAATGACATTCGCAGACACGCTGATATCGTGGATGTCATTTCTCACTACATTCCAATTCAAAGAAAGGGCAGAGCTGTAAAAGCTGTCTGCCCATTTCATGATGACCACGATCCATCCTTATCCATTGCAGAAGATAAGCAGATTTATAAATGCTTTGTCTGTTCTGCAGGTGGGAATGTGTTCGGCTTTGTGCAGAATTATGAAAAAATAGGATTTGTTGAATCGGTATATAAGGTTGCTGAATTGTGCAATTATCCACTGGAACTTCCTAAGGAAAGTTTTCTTCCTAAAGTGGATAGCCGCAAAGCTTCACTTCATAAGGTGATGAATGAAGCAATTGCGTTTATGAAGTTTCAGCTGATGAGTGTTTCTGCAAAGAGTTACTATGAGTATTTAACTCAGCGTGGAATCACAAAAGAAGTGATTGAAAAGTTTGAAATTGGTTTTAATGGACCAAATGATCAGCTGAGAACATTTCTGAAGGCAAAGGGTCATGAAGATTCAAATATGTTAGCGTGCAATTTGATTCAGCTGAGTCAAAGTGGTCTTCATGATGTATTCTATAACCGAATTACGTTTCCGATTCATGATTCGTTAGGTAATCCAATTGGATTTACTGCCCGTACATTGGAGAAAGATGCACCTAAGTACATTAATACCAATGAAACGGAATTATATGTTAAAGGACATGTTTTGTATAATTATCATCGTGCTAAACAGCCTTCTAGAATGGCTGGACGTGTGATTGTAACAGAAGGTGTGATGGATGTTATTGCCTTTTCTAAGGCAGGCATTGACAATGTAACAGCAACTTTAGGGACAGCATGCACAAAGGAACAGATTCGTTTGCTGATGCAGTGTTCCAAAACTATTTGTTTCTGTTACGATGGTGATAAAGCAGGTCAGAATGCAACAGCGAAAGCTGCGAAACTGGCGTCATCTATGGGTGCACATGTTGAAATCATTGATAATCAGACAGGACTTGATCCTGATGAAATCATTGAGAAATACGGTAAAGAAGCACTCATAAAGATGACAAAGAAAACTATGACACTGATGGAGTTCATGTTTGAATGGCTGAAAAAGCAGTACAATCTTGGTAACTATAGTGAAAAGAAACAATTTGCATTAAGAGTTAAAGAAGAGATTGAGCAGTGTCAGGATGATTTTGACCGTCAGAATTTTACCCATCAGCTTTCTTTGGTGACTGGATTTAATCTAGCACAGCTTGCAGTGGATGTAACAAAACCTGTAAAACAAGAACCTGTCAAAAATAACAGACCACAAAGGCGTTTAAGTGCACCATTAGATGGTAAGACTAAAGCGGAGCGACAAATCTTGTCACAAATGCTTACGTCGAAACACGCCTGTGAAATTTTTAAATCTCAACTTGGTTTTCTATTAAATGAAATGTCACAGAAATGTGCCGTCATCATTGTGGATGCTTATCGCAGAAGTGATGTGTGTGAAATTGCAGAGCTTTTGGATAGTACAAAAGAAGACGAAGTGAAACAATTGCTGCTGGAAATATCCAGTGATGCAACATTAGTTAACACCTTTGATGAAGAAGTGCTTAGCGGAAGCATCAGGCGTTTGAAAAGAGCCATGCAGGAAGAACGACTGCAGGAAATTAACGCAAAATTAAGAGAAATACGCAATCCCGACAGCATTAAAGCACTGATTGATCAAAGAAACCAAATACAACTCGAATTAAGGGGGTACATTGATGAAGAACAGTGACAAAAAGAAAAATTTAGTTGTCAAAACATTGGATGAATGCAAAGAAGAATTCAAAAAAAGTTATGACAAAAACAAAGAACTTTACCAGAAGGATGTCATGGAAGCCATCAAGCATCTGGCCATGAGTGATGAAGAACTGGATGATCTGTTCGAATGGTTCTCAGCCAATGACATTGTGATTTCCGATGATGTGGTAGAAGCACCAGAAAATCTCAGTGATGTTGAAGACATGAGTGCTGCTGACTTGGATGATATTGATTTTATTGACAGTGAAGATGTTGAAGAAATTCAGACTGTTGAATTAGAATCTTTGGAAACATATTCATCCAATACAAGCCGTATTAATGATCCAGTAAAGATGTATTTAAAAGAAATCGGACGTGTTCCGCTGCTGAATCCTGAAGATGAACCTGAAATTGCTCGCCGTATTCAGGCTGGTGATGAAGAAGCAAAACGTATTTTGATTAGCGCAAACCTGCGTCTGGTTGTATCCATTGCGAAAAAATATGTTGGACGAGGCATGCTGTTTCTTGATTTGATTCAGGAAGGTAACATGGGACTTGTCAAAGCTGTTGAAAAATTTGACTATACAAAGGGCTTTAAGTTCTCTACATATGCTACATGGTGGATTCGACAGGCAATTACTCGTGCAATTGCAGATCAGGCTCGTACAATTCGTATTCCTGTACATATGGTTGAAACAATCAATAAGCTGACTCGTATTCAGCGTCAGCTTGTTCAGGATTTAGGTCGTGAACCAACTGCAGAAGAAATTGCTGCACGTATGGAAAATATTACTCCTGAAAAAGTACGAGAAATTCAGAAGATTGCATTGGAACCTGTATCATTGGAAACACCTATTGGTGAGGAAGATGACAGTCATCTGGGAGATTTCATTGAAGATGAAAATGCACTTTCTCCTGACCAGTATGCCAACAATGAGCTTTTGAAAGATGAAATCAATATGGTTCTTCAGGGTTTGACAGAACGTGAAGAAAAAGTATTGCGTCTTCGTTTTGGTTTGTATGATGGCCGTACAAGAACTCTGGAAGAAGTGGGTAAAGAATTCAATGTTACTCGTGAACGTATTCGTCAGATTGAAGCAAAAGCTTTGCGTAAACTGAAACATCCAACTCGTTCTAAGCGTTTGCGTGATTTTGTTGATAAGAACTAATGATTTCCAAACGTTTAAGAGTATTAAGCACATTAGTGCCTAATGGAACAATTGCTTGTGATATTGGAACAGACCATGCATATCTTCCGTGCGAATTGATTCGAAGGGGGATTTGTTCAAAGGTCTATGCCTGTGATATTGCAGAAGGTCCTTTAAAACAGGCACAGAAAACAATATTAGAAGCAGGTTACAGTCAACAGATTTCAACAATTCTTTGTCCTGGATTCTCTAAAGTTCCTTTGGATGCCAATTCAATGATCATCGCTGGCATGGGATGGAAAACGATTGAAATGATTCTTGAAGATGATTTTGAACGATTAACTCAGTTTCAGCGTATCATTCTTCAATCGAATCGTGATGTTTGTATGCTTCGCAGATGGGTCAGTGAACATCATATGACGATTGAAGAAGAGAAGGTTGTCGAAGATGCCGGAAAGACTTATGAAATCGTATGCTTGAATACATCATTTCATGAATCCTACACAGAACTTGAAATAAAGTATGGTCCAGTATTGTTGAAGCGTAAAGATTCTGAGTTTCTTGAATATCTTGATAGAAGGATTGTAAAGAATGAAGTAATAGCTTCAAAAGTGACTGATGATACAAAAAAAGCTCAGCTTTATCGTGAAGCTGAGGAAATGAAACAGATAAGACAGCAATAAGCTGTCTTTATTAATTGTGGATAAAAAAGAGTATTTCTAATGAAATACTCCGTTTTATATCTTTATGAATTAAGCAATAGTGTTAACTGCCTTAGAAAGACGAGCTTTCTGACGAGCAACATAGTTCTTGTGCTTCATACCGCTAGTCAGAGACTTGTCCAGCAGGGAATTAGCGTGATTGTATGCCTTTGTTGCTGCTTCTTTGTCGTTTGCTGCAACTGCAGTCAGAACTGCTTTGATTGCTGTCTTCAGTTCGGATTTTTCAGCACTGAGAACGGCATTTCTCTTCAGATTTGTAATAGAACGCTTTTTCTGAGATTTGATATTTGCCATGTCTACACCTCCTGTTATCAATACCTTTTGAATTATAACAAAATCGTTGTTCAATTGCAAATAGAAATCAGAGAAAATCTCATACTAACGTTGAGGTGAAAAAATGACACGCTTGGATTTAGCATATGAAGAAGTTGAACAAATTCTATCCAATGAAGATTTACATCATCAAATGAAACAATACAAAGGAATGACAATACATCAAATTGAGATTTTTAGAAATAATGATTTGATACAAAATGATCCTGGACGATATATCACCATTGAATTGAATTCACTAGGGGATTATCAAAATAGAAGTGATGCAGCTGATGTTGTTGCAGAATGTTTAAAAGATTTACTTCCGAAAAAGGTTTCTAAAGTATTTATTGCAGGCCTTGGGAATCAGAATGTGACTGCAGATTCACTAGGACCGGATACAGCAGAAAAAATCATAGTTACAGCACATCTGCCTGAACAAGTGCGTAAAAATTGTCCAAAGATTGCAGTTTTGGCGCCAGGAGTCATGGGACAAACAGGTATTGAAACTGCTAAAATCATTCAATCTGTGTGCAGTTCACAAAAACCAGATATTGTGATTGCGATTGATGCTTTAGCGACAAAGTCTATCAGAAGAATTAATCGTGTGATACAAATCACAGATACTGGTATTCATCCAGGATCAGGTGTTAAAAACAAAAGAATGGCACTGAATGAACAAACGTTAAATGTAAAAGTGATTTCAATTGGAGTTGCAACTGTAATGAGTGTAGAACACTTAATTGAAGAAACATTGAATCAAATGAATCAATCTCACTTAATGGAACATGTTAATACTTCAGAATTAGATATGGTAGTTACACCTAAAGAGATGGATGAAGTTAAGCTTCATCTTGCAGAAATACTTTCAATGGGAATTCACCGAGCACTAATTCCTGATTATCAGAATTACTGACATAAAGTAAAAAAAGAAAGCATATTCATAGTGTGAAGGAGGAAAAGAATGAAAACCTTCGTTCAGCTGATGATCAAATGCTTTCTGTTTTTCTTTTTAGGATATGAACTTATTGTAAATTTAAACAGTAATACATGGATATTGATGAAAGATAGCTTCTATTCAACACTGATTCAAACTGATGATATTACGATTGAAACTGTACAAAATGCATTAACACCATATCAAATCAAAAAGATTCAGAATGAATGGAATACATATCAAAGTGTTGATGTTCCTGTGATTCAACATCCTAAAAGAAAGATCTATTTGTACAATACGCATCAAAGTGAAGAATACATAGATGGTATCACAATATTTGAAGTAACGTATCAATTCGCAAAAATGCTGAAAGAAGCAGGTTTTGAAGTGGTTTTTGAAACTGCAGATTTTTTGTCAGAGATGAAACGTCTGAATTTGAAATACAATCAATTATATAGTGTTTCACGAAGTTATCTGAATGATGCTTTTGTTCAGTATGGTTCTTTTGATTTGGTAATTGATGTGCATCGTGATTCTGCTAAACGTTCAGTAAGTATAGTTGATGCAGATGGAATCACATATGGAAGATTGATGTTTGTGATAGGGAATAAATCAAAGAATGCTGAAAGTGTAAGTGTTCTTTCTCACAGATTAACTGACAAAATGAATCAAAGACTCTCTGGTATCATGAGAGAGCCTTTTATCAGACAGTCAGTGTATAATCAGGATATGTGTGAAAATATGCTGCTGCTTGAAGTGGGAAGTGATCAGAATACTTCTGCTGAGGTGCTGTTAAGTTTAGAAATTCTAGTAAAAATGCTGAAGGAGGAATGGATAGAATGAAACGGTTTTTACTGGATATGGTACTTGTTATCCTATTTGTGATGATTGGAAAACAACTGTTGAATGAATCAAAAGTGATGACGATTGAAGAGCGTATAGAACAGTTTAATCAGCAGGTTGAAAATCAAGAAGTCATAGATCATCCATCTCATCTTCATTTGAATCAAACTGAAGAAAATACAGCTGGAAAATTAGGAGAGACCTTAGGGAATATAATTTATACAACGGTTTATTATACGATGGAAACGATTGCATTGTTCTTTGATGAAAACTAAAATGAAATGTGATAAAATATGTCAGTACTCTAGGGGGTGTTGATATGATTAAAACAGTATTTATGGGAACTCCAGAATTTGCCTGTGGAATTCTTAATACACTGCTTGATATGGACGAAATAGAAGTGATTGGGGTTGTATCTCAGCCAGATAAGAAAGTTGGAAGAAAACAGGTTCTGCAGATGACACCGGTGAAAAAACTGGCTCTTGAACATGATCTTCCGGTATTTCAGCCTGAGAGAATCAAGACTGACTATCAGACATTGCTGGATTGGAATCCTGATTTAGTTGTAACTTGTGCATATGGACAGCTTGTTCCGAAGATTGTGCTTGAGTCATTTGTGTATGGCTGCATTAATGTTCATGCTTCACTTTTGCCTAAGTATCGCGGAGGTTCACCAATGCATACTGCAATTTTAAATGGTGAAACTGAAACCGGTGTTACAATTATGCGTATGGTTCAGAGAATGGATGCTGGTGAAATGTATCATGTACGTAAAGTGGCAATTGATCCTGATGATACAACTGAAATATTGCATGACAAATTGATGGAATGTGGAGCTTTAGCGCTGCGTGAATCATTAGTGGATGTATGTGCTGGAAAACGCAAAGGAATTGCTCAGGATGAGTCAAAGGTAACTTATGCATGGAATATTACAAAACAACAGGAATTGATTGGTTTTGATGAAGATTATGAAACGACAGTCAATCATATTCGTGGATTGATTTCATGGCCTGTTGGCTATACTTATTTAGAGGGTAAAAAAGTGAAACTTCATGGTGTACGACGTACAAATCGTTACTCTAATAAAGAAGATGGGACAATTGTTGGTTTATCAAGTGACGGTTTGGATGTTGCATTGAAAGGAAGAATCCTGGCAATTACTTCTTTACAGATGGAAGGAAAAGGAAAAGTGAGTGCGAAAGAATTCATGAATGGTACAGGGCGTAATTCAGTTGGAAAAAAATTTACGGGAGTGAATGAAAGCTTATGAAAATTACAGTAGCACACGTTGAGTTTGAAGAGCTTTGTCGTATGGCTGTAGATGTGCATAATGAGTATTATGAAGCACGTGCTGAAAAAGCAGGCAATTTTCACATTGAAATCAAAATGGAAGATGTACCTGAAGATATTCTTCAAGAATGGATGATTGCATTGATTCAAGATGAAATGGTGACAGTAGAAGGTGCAGAACTTCAGCAAATTTCTACGAAAATTGCAATTCTTCAAGAAATCAAACGTGTATATCCACAATTAACTCCGGAAGTTGACCGTCATTTAGAAATCTTTGCATCTAGAAAATAAGAGCGAATTTGCGACTGCAAAATCGCTCTTTTCACTTGTAAAGAAGTTTGATATAATGATAGACGCAAAATTATTGAATTTAGAGAGGAGAGTGTGCCATGGATCAGAAAAAGGTAAGAAACTTTTCGATTATTGCACATATCGACCATGGTAAAAGTACGCTGGCAGATAGAATTCTAGAACAAACTAGAACAGTAGAACAGCGTGAAATGGTGGATCAGATTCTGGACTCACTGGATTTGGAAAGAGAAAGAGGCATTACAATCAAATTGAATGCTGTCTCTTTAAACTATACAGCCAAAGATGGGGAAACATATACATTTCATTTGATTGACACACCAGGACATGTCGATTTTAGTTATGAAGTATCACGTTCACTGGCAGCCTGTGAAGGCGCAGTGCTTGTCGTGGATGCAGCACAGGGGATTGAAGCTCAAACATTAGCGAATGTCTATCTTGCGCTTGACAACAATCTGGAAATTATTCCAGTTATCAATAAGATTGATTTGCCTAGTGCTGATCCTGACCGTGTTAAACATGAAATTGAAAATGTGATTGGTCTGGATTGTTCTGAGGCACCGTTAATTAGTGCAAAGAGTGGATTAAATGTAACTGATGTATTGGAAGCTGTTGTGAAATATGTTCCAGCCCCTGATGGTAATCCTAATGGTCCTTTGCAGGCTTTAGTGTTTGACAGCTTTTATGATAGTTACAGAGGTGTCATTGCTTTTGTCAGAGTGAAAGAAGGTACACTGAGAGTCAAAGATAAGATTCGTTTCATGGCATCTGGTGCTGAATATGAAATCATTGAATGTGGAGTTAGAACTCCAAAAGAAGTGAAGAAAGACTGTCTTGAAGCAGGAGAAGTTGGCTGGTTCTGTGCATCCATTAAATCTATCAAGGATGTTCGTGTAGGGGATACTGTAACTTCAGCTGATAATCCATGTGATGAGGCTTTGCCAGGATACCGTACGATGAATCCTATGGTTTATTGTGGTCTGTATCCTACTGACAATGCTCGTTACAATGATTTAAGAGATGCTTTGGAAAAACTTCAGTTGAATGATGCAGCATTGAAATTTGAGGCTGAAACATCACAAGCACTTGGATTTGGATTTAGATGTGGTTTCTTAGGTCTTTTGCATATGGATGTGATTCAGGAACGCCTTGAAAGAGAGTACAATCTGAATCTGATTGCGACAGCACCAAGTGTTATTTATCACTGTTATTTGACAGATGGAAGTATGATGGCGATTGATAATCCTGCACATCTTCCTGAAGTACAGCGTATTGAACGTTTAGAAGAACCTGTTGTTAAAGCATCAATTATGGTGCCTCCTGAATATGTAGGAGCAGTAATGGAACTTTCTCAGCAAAAGCGTGGTACATATCTGGATATGCAGTATATTGATGATTCCAGAAATATGCTGATTTATGAAATTCCATTGTCTGAAATTGTCTATGAATACTTTGATAAACTGAAATCTGCAACCAAAGGATATGCTTCATTGGATTATGAACTTGCTGGATATCGTGAAAGCAAACTTCAGAAGATGGATATTCTTCTGAATGGGGAAGCTGTGGATGCATTAAGTATCATTGTTCATCGTGACTTTGCCTATAAACGCGGCAGTGCCATCACTATCAAACTGAAGGAACTTATCCCTCAGCAGCAGTTTGAAATTCCAGTACAGGCTGCAGTGAATGGAAAAGTCATTGCGCGTACCAACATTAAAAGCTTAAGAAAAAATGTTTTGGCGAAGTGCTATGGTGGAGACATCACACGTAAGAAAAAGCTGCTTGAAAAACAAAAAGAAGGAAAGAAGCGAATGAAAGCTGTTGGATCTGTTGAAATCCCACAGGAAGCGTTTATGGCTGTCCTTTCCATGGATGATGAATAAGAGAACTGATAAAGTTCTCTTTTTTCTTGACAATAACGCAAAGTGTGTATATTGTATATATACAATATGGAGGTAGTTATGCACATTATTTATTCACATGAAGACAAAGATCCAATCTATCTTCAGATTGTTAAACAGATTAAACAACAGATGATGAACGGTACATTGAAGGCAGGGGACGCTCTTCCTTCTATGCGTGCACTGGCTAGTGATTTAAGAGTCAGTGTCATTACTACAAAACGAGCTTATGAAGAACTTGAAAAAGAGGGATTTATTGTATCAATAGTTGGTAAAGGATGTTTTGTTTCTGATAAAACAGTTGATTCTATTGAACAGGAATATGACCGTCTTTTAAATGATGCACTGGATCAAATTTCAGTGTGTATGAAAGCACTTCATTTAAGTACAGATGACATCATCACAGAATTAAAGAAAAGAGGTTGAGAAAATGCTTAGACTTCAACATGTTTCCAAGAATTATTGTGATTTTTTGCTGAATGATATTTCATTTGAACTTCCTGAAGGAATGATTATGGGATTGATTGGGGAAAATGGTGCAGGGAAAACAACTTGTTTATCTGCTATTCTTTCTTCTATTCATTATGAGGGAAAGATTACACTTTTTAATAAAAATGTACAGGATTTATCAATGATTGAGAAACAGGATATTGGTTCAGTAATGGACGAAAACTGTTTCAGTGACCATTTAACGATTACTGATATTGAAAAGATTTGCCGTTCTTTGTTTGTAAACTGGGATCAGTCTTTGTTTTTTCAGTACTGTAATGATCACAATCTTCCTATCAAGAAGAAAATTAAAGAGTTCTCAAAGGGAATGAAAATGAAAATAAATATCTTTACTGCTTTATCTCATCATCCTAAATGTTTAATTTTAGATGAAGCGACTAGTGGTCTTGATCCTGTTGCTAGAGATGAACTTTTGGAAGTCTTCTATGATTTTGTTAAAGATGGCAAACATTCTATCTTAATGAGTTCTCACATTTTAAGTGATATTGAAAAGATTGCTGACAGTATTACTTATATTTCACAAGGAGAAGTTATTTTTTCAGAACCTAAGGATGATTTACTAGAAAAATATGTCATTGTTCGATGCACAGAAGACCTGCTCAAAGAGATAGATGAATCGAAAGTTTTGGGAGTTAGAAGATATGGATATGGCATAGAAATCTGTGTGGAAAAACAGGCAGTGAAAGAGATGAAAAGCGAATCTGTTACACTGGATGATGTGATGGTTTTTGCCTCACGTGCTAGAAAGGAAAAACGATGAAAGCATTATTAAGTAAGGACTGGACGGTCTCAAAGGGACTGTTTAAAAATTATCTGATGGTGATGGCTTTGTATGCATTGATTGCGTACTTTAATGACAATGTATTTATGTTTAATGGATTTTGTATTATGATTCCAGTCATGATGGTGATTAATTCTGCTGCATATGATGAAAAAGCTCATATGGAAAAGTGGATGATTGCTTCAGGAATAACACGTATTCAGCTGGCATTGTCTAAATATTTGTTTGCACTGGTTCTGTTGTGTGCTGCTACACTGTTAAATTTTTATATTGCTGCGATTGTGATTGATATAGTTGAAGCTTTAGCGGTATCTTTCCTGTTTTGTTTAGTTGGAATGACTTATGTTTCTCTTGTTTTGCCTGCAGTATTCTATTTTGGTACTGAAAAGGCTCGTATTTCAATGATGGTTGGTTTTTTGATTCCATTTGGTATTGGAGTAGGAATTACTTATCTATTTGGTTCATTAGGTATTCAACTCAATGAACTGCTTTTATTGGTGCTTGTGATTTGTTTTTGTCTTATTGTAATAGTGGCTTCAATGATGATTTCAGTACGAATCGTTGAAAAGAAAGATTATTGATTGCACTATAGAATTGAACCATGTAAAATAATTCTAGGAGGACTTCAATATGTCAAAATCAAAAGTCTATTTTACAAAAACAATTACTCCAGAGAAAATGATTGAGATGGTTCAGGTGCTGAAGACTGAACTTCCAGGCAAAGTCGCGATTAAACTGCATAGTGGTGAAGTAGGTAACCAGAATTTTCTTCGACCTGAATTTATGAAGCCTGTGATTGAATATGTGGGTGGAACAGTTGTGGAATGCAATACTGCTTATGAAGGTATGCGCAATACAACTGCAAAACACTGGGAATCAATGAAGCTTCATGGCTGGACTGATTATTTTAACGTTGACATTATGGATGAAGATGATGAAATTGAAATTCC
>JAFULN010000068.1 GCA_017473335.1 Erysipelotrichaceae bacterium | reverse complement strand
TGATCCATAATAAAAACCTCCTTCTATACAGATCGTAGTCAATTATAGAAAGAGGTTAATACTCCATCAACTACTGGGGATAATCAGCTCCCCACCAGATGAAGTAGATGGTCCCCAAACCCAGAAAGTGGTGGATACTTGAAAAAAGGAAGATTGTTAGTCTTCCTTTTTAAATGTTAATTTTTCAATTTGTTTTAATCCAATATCTGCAATCCAATCTAATGCGAAGTCATAGAGTTTTTTATCTTCTAGTGGTCCAGGTGTATGAGCATCCCAGCCAATAATCACGCTGCATCCATAACTTTTGGCAATTTCATAAAATGGTCTAGAGGGATAAAGACTTTTAGGATTTCTCATAAGTGCAGCTACGGCACTAAGATTAATTTCTAGTGGGAGATTATGTTTAGCACATGCTTGACAAAGAAGATGAGCAGCTTTTTCAACATGTTCATCATATACTGGATAACATCTCATAAATAAATCAGGATGTGCAAAATAACTGAAAAGGCCTGATTCAATTGCTTTTAGTGAACTATTTACATAGACTTCCAATGATTCGGGATCTTTTACACCATTTCCCATGTAAGGGGCTATTGGCATAAGTTCATCACTGTAAGCATAATGATTGCCAAAAATCAGATAATCTACCTGATTTTTAACTTCACTTGTAAGCCATGGAATATATTCTTCATAGTATTCGCACTCTAAGCCAATCTTAATAGAAATCTGATCCTGATATTTGACTTTTAATTCTTTCAATGTATTCAGATAATCTTGAAACTGTGATAGTTTCATTCGCATGCGAGGTTCAAAATCTTTCGTTTTAAAAGGCCATGGGGTATGGTCAGCAAAACCAAGTTCATCTATTCCTGCACGAATAGCAGCTTGAATAAACTGTTCTTCAGAACCATATGCATGTTTGCATCGTTCAGTATGTGTATGGTAATTGGTTTTCACATGCATCATCTCCCAGCTAATATTTTAAACTTGGATACAGCATTGTCAAGTTATGGAAGTTTGAAAAATAGACAGATGAGAGCTCCAAAACTAAGAAATGGTCCAAAACGGATTTTCGTAGAGCGAGTGATTTTCTTTTGAAGAAACATTGGAAGAAAGATGATCAGAGCACTGCAGCTTGCAATCGCAATGCTGAATACAAGCAAGTATGGTTTCATCAACAAACTTAAACAAGTGATTAGCTTAATATCCCCCCAACCTAGTCCTTCAGTGATAATATTGATGAAATATAAGACGATGAACACTGCCAGAAATACTAGAAAAGAGATGAGATATTCATGAGGTTCTAGAACAAATAAAGCACCAAAGATGAGAAAAACGTGTGTTCGATCAGGAATTAGTCCATATAAAATATCTGTACAGCTGCAGTAAAGAAGACTAAATACCACCAGATAGACACCAATCACGTCTTTTCCATCAAAACACAAGAAGATAAGGACAGATAGAATACCTCCTAATAGTTCACAGAAAAGGGAATATATCGGAATTTTAGAATGACACCATCTGCATTTGCCATATAAATAAAACCAGCTCAAACATGGAATCATTTCTTTCCAGCTTAGTGGGTGATGGCAAAGGTCACATACTGATCGATGAAATATTTGTAATGATGGTTGTCTATATCGGTAGGCACACAGATATACAAATGATCCAAAACAGCTTCCAATGATAAAATAGAACAGGAACATAAAGTACCTCCTTGGGTGGACATCATAACATATGACAGGATGTAACGAAAGTGTTCGTTTTTTCAGAAAAGTGATTTGAAATATACAGTTACTTTAAGGTTTAAATACATTATGAATACTTTATTTTTCTTTTCCATAAACAATTTAAACACAAACTTTTTTCATCTTTTTTTCTATGTTATACTTTTTCTGGTGATTGAAATGAAGAAAGTACTTATCATTGGGTCAACAGTGTGTGACATTATTATGAATCTTGATCATCTTCCTGTTACACAGGAAGATGTGCATCCATATTCACAAAGTACACGTATTGGGGGATGTGCATTTAATGCTGCACATGTTATTGCACATATGGGTGTTCCATATTCATTCATCAGTCCAATTGGGACAGGAGTATATGGAGATTTTGTCAGAAAAGAAATTAAAAAGCAGAATGTTGATACAGAGATTTTTGTGGAAGGTGAAAATGGAAGCTGTCTTTGTTTTGTGGAAAAGGGTGGAGAAAGAACATTTCTTTCCATGCATGGCGTTGAATATAGCTTTGATCCTTCCTGGCTGTCTAAGCTTGATATGTCTGAATATGAATATGGATATGTTTGTGGTTTAGAAATCGAAGACAAAGATGGACAATGTCTTACAGATACAATTTGTCATCTTCCAGTTCAATTCCTGTTTGCGCCAGGACCTCGTATTATGTCCATACAGAGTGAAAGACTTCATCAGCTGTTGAATCATGGTGTGATGCTTCATCTTAATGAGAATGAAGCTAAAAGTATTACACAGACAAATACTGTTGAACAAGCTGCAGAAAAGCTCTATCAGAAAACTGGAAATCTAGTCATTGTCACTGCAGGACATAAAGGATGTTATATTAAAAAAGAAGATGCTTTCTGGATGGGAAGTGAGAGTGTGAATGTAGTAAATACCATTGGTGCTGGAGATTCACATGCAGGAGCATTTTTAGCAGCACTTGCGCAAGGAAAAACACTCAAAGAGTGTGCTGAATTTGCCAATAGCGTGGCTGCAAAAGTAGTAGCTGGTGAAACAAGTACACTGAGTAATGAGGATTACGAAAGATTAAAAAACTGCAGATGATTAAATCTGCAGTTTTTAGTTGATGAACTCCATTAGCTCAGCTCTTTGATTTTCCGTAAGTTCATAGTATATGACTCCGTTATCAGTGCGATTGAAAATGTACGTATAGCCTTGTTCATTTTGATATGCCATCAGATAAATGGAACTGCCTGTACCGGAATTGAGTTTTGGATTATAGTGATATCGATTGGATTGTAGCCAAAAGAGTCCTGAATAGAATTTTGTATAGCGTCTTCCTTCTGTATCTGAGATTGTTTTCCATGTGCTCATCATTTCTTCCAACTGATTCACATCAATTGCATTGACACTGCAGGATGAACTTGAAAGACAGCGAAATGAGTAGTCTTCATCATCTGCTTTCCGTTTGAAATAGATGTCATCTTCTGTACTAAAGTGATAAATAGATGCTTTATAGTCGACATCATCTGTGTGAACTTCAATGATTTCTTTTGGCTCAATCGGCGTACCATCTGCTTTCTCATAATGATAACCATGTGTTTCAGCATGGAAATATACATTTTGGGTGTCATTGGAAATGATGTTTTGGAAAAGATCAAGTTTTTCATTTAAGGTAACATAAACACTGTAACTATCAGGATGATAGACGAAATAAACGGTTTTTCCATCAAACTGTGTGGTAGTCAGAAGTACAGGCTGTTGTGCAGGATGATCTGTTAGATACTGCTGGTAAGAATCAAGTGGAAGATCATCATGAAGGATGGCTTTTATGTTATTTGGAAACAAAAAGCCGAAAAACAGAATGCTGACAAGTTGGAAGATAAAAATAACTTTCATAAGACAACCTCCTTACATGCGTATCTGATCCATGTGATTCTTGCAGTATATCACAGCTGGATAAGGAAGCAAAAGTGCAGCAAGCAACATCACCGTTTTCACAATGAGTACACCTTGTAATATTTCACGCAAACCAAAATAAAGAATGACTACTGCAACCAAGCTGCAGAAGATGATGATTTTTGTGATGCTGCGGTCTTTTTGAGCATAAATAATAAAACAGATTAAGAATGTAGTGATTGGCAGGATTGCAAGTGACAGCATGTGAAGCATCTGTTCGTAAGGATGCTGGGTTTTCAGAAATACATCTAAGGATGCATAATTGGAAATGCTGATGAGCATCAATATAACAGCTAGCTGAGCAATCACAACCGGAAACAGTGCCAAAACAGCACAGGCTGAAAAAAGTGATTCATGCTTGACAGGAATGACTTTGAGCATATTTTTGGATTCATAGATTTGTCTGATTGCTTTGTTGGAATTTAAGATGGAAAATAACAGAAGGATAAACAGAAAAGGAATCCATGAATCAAATAGATTATGGTTGGTGATGATTCCAGTTTTGATGATACGAAGAATTGTACGCGCAATGGTGTAATAACAGAAAGTATGGAAGAACGATAAGACGCGATTGAGGACAGGTTTGTCCTGCACAATCATCATTTTAGATAGCTTGATCACACCAAACAGGTTCTTTTCAATTGGAGTTAATTTGACGGATTTTTCCTTTTTCTTTTTTTCTGGAATCCAGTTCAATGAAATGAGTCCTGCCATGATGAGTACAAAAGCCAAAATCCAAATCAAGGCATTGTGAAAGGCTTGATTTGAAAAAGCAAACATCAGTGATGCAACCCATGCCGCAATACGAAGCAAATCACGAGCATCTTGTCTTTTAGATAGATTTGAAGCATAAAAACAAATGACGATAAAAGTGATCCAAATCGCTGAAAACACATAATCGAAAAGACTAAATTGAATCAGTGCACCTGTGTTAAGCTGGATGGCTTTTAAATTGTGCAGATGAGCATAAAGCATCATGAAGATAAACGTCAAGGCGATGCAAAACAAGGATGTCCATAAACAGTACACAAAGAATGTTTTCTTTTTTGAATAAGGGACAAGCAGGGTATCATAGAGAAGTGTTTTTGTTTCTTCTGTACTATTCCATGCAGTGCGTGTAACAGACTGAACCGTTAGTGCAGCCCAAATCAAGGCAATCAGTTTTAACATCAACAAAGAGTTTGAAAAAATCAAAATGTACAGGATGATGAGCACCCATGTCATCATCGATTGAGAATGCAAAAATGAAAGCGAGATTCTTTTTAAATCAGTCATGATTGATTTCCCAATAAACCATCAAATCTTCAATGGATGCTTTGTTGAATTTGATGTTTTCCGTGTTAGAGAACTGATCAGATTGTGTACAAAGAGCTGTATATCCATTTTTGGTTTTCCGAATTCCTTTGAGTGTGGATTTCATTTCCTGTGGAATTTCACCTTCGATATAGACAATCTGATGCTTGTTTTGAAGTTCATCTTTCGATAATGTAAATTCTATTTTACCGTTGTCGATGAGTGTCACATAGTCTGCAATCTGATCTAAATCTGAAGTGATATGAGTTGAAAAGAGGATTGTTTTCTCTTCATCCTGCATCATATCATAAAGTAAATCGAGTACTTCTCGGCGTGAAACAGGGTCCAGATTTGCAGTAGGTTCATCCAGGACTAAAAAATCTGCATGATGAGCCATGGAAAAAATGATAGAGAATTTTGCGCACATTCCTTTTGAAAAATGTTTGAACTTTTGTCTTAGGTCAATGTTGTATTTTTTAAGAAGCTGCTGATAATATGCTTGATCAAACTGATCATAGAATTGACCAATTTGACGGCCCATCATTTGTGCATTGGCATCAGGAGGGAAAACAAAAGAGTCGTTGACATACCCAATTCTGTTTTTGATTTCCAGTGTGTGATCTGCAAAATTCATGCCAAGAATTTCGATATTTCCAGTGTTTCTTGAAATGATGCCCAGAAGTGAGCGGATCAACGTTGATTTGCCTGCACCGTTTTTCCCAACAAGACCCGTCACAAATCCTTTGGGGATTTCATAATGATGAATCATCAGCTTAAATCCATCATAAATGACTCTTAAATCTTCGATTGTACATGCGTAATTATTGTTCATGGTTTTCCTCCTTTATATTCATAAGAAACTGCTCAAGCAGTGATTCAATTTCCTGGTTTGTGCAGCCGATTTCTTTTGCGTAATGAATAAGTTCATTCAGTTTTTTATGGATGAGTAACATATTTTGTTTTTGCAGGGAAGAGGTTTGTACTTTTTTGATAAAGCATCCTTTTCCTTGTCTTAGTTCGATAATACCTTCAGATTGAAGGTCGTCATAAGCACGTTTTACTGTAATAATCGCGATTGATAAATCTTTTGCGAGAACTCGAATAGAAGGAAGCTGATCACCTGGCTTTAGCTTGCCATGCAGACAAGCAGTTTTGATTTGATGCTCCAGCTGCAGATAATTAGGTTCTTCACTTGCTGGATCCAAATGAAAGAGCATGTTCATCGCCTCCTTTTCACTGTTATTATCATATAGATACAGTTAGCTGTCAACTGTTTCTATTAAATAGATACAGTTATGTGAAGATTCTTGTTTTCAATTGTGTGTGAAGTTGTTAAAATAGACAAGAAAGGAATGAAGTTCATGAATTGTACACTAGAATTAGCTCAAAAGATGATCTCAGCTTCGATTTGTTTATATGAAGAAAAACCCTGGGATTTATTTGATGAACATGAAGTGTTTGAAATCAGTAAAGTAGAACATGGATTAACAGCGTATTGTTTGTTTCATCGTTTGAATGGAAAAAAGAGTATTACGATATTTAGTGGTCCAGAAGGGTTTACAAATTTATCAAACATGTTTAAGAAGACTGGATTGTTTCGTGTTGATGCATTCCAGTATTTTGAAAGAGAAAGCTATGAAATTATTTTTGATCAGCCAGAACAGCTTGAAGAAGATGATATAAAACTTGGCGAACAAATGGGTTATACTCCTCGTGAACTGCCTTTGATTCGCTATTGTGAAAAAAGATGTTATGCAGATCAGCCGAATAATGCTGAAGCAGAACGTTTAATTAAGTTTCTTCAGGGATTATCTGAAGGGATGAAAGCTTACTTAGATGAAGGAATGAATCTGGATTTTCATAAGAATAGATTTGTGTATAATGTCGAAAAGAAAAGCTGTTTCAGTAAAAGAACAGCTTATCGTCCTAAAAAATATGATATTGTCGAAATTGATAATCCTGAGCTCATGGAAGAAATACTTGAATTGGAAGAGATTGAAGAAGTTTGGGAATATGATCTTCAACCAACGGCAGCTGCAATACAGCGCTTAGAAGATCAAAGAACTCAGCCGTTATATATGGCTGCATTAGCTGATCCAGTTCATCAGCAAGTCTTAGCAGGCATTCCATTGCAAAGCGATTTGGATTTTCAGTTTCAATGTATTGATTTAATAATTGAAGCAATTATGCAAAGAGGGATTCCAAAAGCTGTTATGGTACGCCATCCTTTAGTTGGTGCTGCTGTTATGGATTTGTGCAAAAAACTTGATATTCAACTAGTTCCAGTTGAGCATTTTGAAGTTCTTGATGAGTTTTATGATGGACTAAAAGAACACTTGGAAAGGAAGAATGAAAGATGTTAATGAATGAATATACAAAAAATGCACTGATTCAATGGGGATGTGATGTGGATACAGGTCTAGAAAATCATGGGTATGATGAGAATTTACTGATGTTAAGTTTAAAGAAACTAGCAACTTCATATCGTTTGGATGATCTTAAATTAACACATGATTCACATCTTCTTGATAGTTTACTGAAGGATAGTATTGAGTGTGGTGCACTTCCGCTAAGTTCTCTTCTTTCTGATTTAGCATCTGAATGGAATGATGATTTGTTTGAAGTCCTAGTCATTGAAATGAATCAGCTTGTACGTATTGTCTAATGTAAAATAGCCGTGTCATGATTTGATACGGCTATTTTCTTAATGTTTCTTTTTCTTTTTTGGAAAGAAGATGTGTACAACAGCTAAAAAGATTCCTAGTTTTTTAGTAAATTCCTTAAAATTGTCATTTTTCTTTTTGAAATCTTTGGACAAATCATCAACCGTCGTTGTGATGGTTGTGATACGCTGCTGGATAGAATCGACAGGGGCCAGTGTCAGCTTTAATGCTTTAAGTGCTCCAAACGATTTTAAAAGCAGTCCAATCATCAGGATGAAAACACAGCCTGATAAAGCATAGACAGCATAAAGAGTATATGGGTATACCATTCTTAGAATTTCCATGTTTTCGCTCCTTTTTCTTCTCGTAATTATAGCACAAAGTAAAATGATTTTGTATAATATGGGTGGTGATATTGTGAAGGAAATTATGGATGCAAATGCAATGCGTCGATCAATGATTCGATTGGCGCATGAAATCATAGAAAAAAATAAAGGTACAGAGAATCTTGTGCTTGTTGGAATTAAGACGCGTGGGGAATATTTAGCGCGCAGATTGTGTGAGATGATCAATTCGTTTGAAGAATCAAATGTTCCTGTTGTATCATTGAATATCTCTGCGTGGCGTGATGATGTGGATGGTAAAGATGCCGTTATTGAGCCTTTAGGGATTGATGTAAAGGATAAAATCATTGTTTTGGTTGATGATGTTCTTTACAAAGGACGTACAGTAAGAGCTGCAATGGATGGGGTTATGCACTATGGACGTGCTAAAGAGATTCATTTAGCAGTTTTAATTGATAGAGGACATCGTGAACTACCGATTCGTGCAGATTATGTGGGTAAGAATGTACCGACTTCAGAGAAAGAAGATATTCGTGTGCGTGTGAATGAAATTGATGGTTCCGATGGAGTGATTTTGATTGAAGAGAGAGAAAGATGTTAAATTCTTTCTCTTTTTCTTATACAAAATGGTACAATTATATAAATGAGGTAAGGAGTGGTAGAATGAGTCTGGTGGATGTTGTCTTTCCATGCGAAAAAATGGTGAAAAAAGATAAAATTGTTGGTGAAATTCCAAGCAATGCAAGCATTGTGAAACGCACATTTGACATGGCTTGGCCAAGTGCTCTTGAATCAGTGTTTATTGCCTTGATTGGTGCAGTGGATATGATGATGGTCGGAAGTCTTGGGAAAGAAGCGATTTCTGCGGTAGGAATTGTTACACAGCCTAAATTTATTGTGCTTGCTCCGATTTTAGCACTGAATATCAGTGTCAATGTACTGGTTGCACGCAGAAAAGGGGCAAAAGATCAGAAAGCTGCAAATCTTTATCTGCGTCAGGCACTGTTCATTAGTACTTTCATTGCATTTGTTTTATCGCTGAGTGCAGGGGTTTTCTCAAAGGAACTTCTTGTGTTTGCTGGAGCTAATGATGATTATCTTCATCTGGCAATTCCGTATTTTCGCTACATTCTGATAGGAAATTTCTTTTATTCAGTTGGGCTGACAATGACAGCTGCTCAGCGCGGTGCAGGGAATACCAAAATTTCTATGAAAACCAATCTGGCAGCCAATATTGTCAATGTCATCTTCAATGCCCTTTTGATCAATGGTCTGTTTTTCTTTCCTCGCTTAGAAGTAACTGGTGCAGCGATTGCGACCATGATAGGAAACATTGTTTCCTTTGTGATGGCGCTGTATTCGGTGACACGCAAGGGTGGCTTTTTACAGCTGTCTGTAAAGGATGAGTGGAAACTCAATGGCGAAGCTTTAAAGGATATTTTCTCAATATCCAAAAGCTCATTGGTTGAACAGATTTTTCTGCGCATAGGATTCTTTACCTATGCCAAGGCGGTTGCATCATTAGGTACTGTTGATTTTTCTGCTCATCAAGTGTGCATGAATATCATGCATATTTCCTTTGCAATTGGAGATGGTCTTCAGATAGCATGTACATCGCTGGTTGGTCAGTCCCTAGGGGCAAGACGTCCAGATCTGGCCATGATTTATGGTAAAGTGTCGCAGCGAATTGGAATGATTCTTGCGGTGATGACAGCCATCATCATCACACTGCTAAGAAGTCAGCTGCTTGGCTTCTTTACAAGTGATGTGGAAGTCATTGCAGCAGGAAGCATACCGATGATGATTCTTTCTGTGACAGTGCTTTTCCAGATTCCGCAGGTGATTGTAGTTGGTTCGCTGCGCGGAGCAGGAGATGTCAAGTTTGTCGCTGCAATGATGCTAATCAGTGTAACTCTTGTTCGTCCAATTTTGGCATGGGTGTTGTGCTATCCGATTGGACTAGGTTTGATTGGAGCATGGATGGCGCTTTTCTTAGATCAGATAACACGTTTTTCTCTAAGTTTCTGGCGCTACCACCAAGGTAACTGGACAAAAATTGTAGTATAGACGGCAATGCCGTCTTTTCTTATTGTGAACCGGTTAAGAAAAACAGAGTTTTCCAGTAAAAAAACATTTAAAAAAGGGTTTAAAAAGCGTATAATAGAAATGCTAGTAAATAATAGGAGGTTACTATGTCAAAAACATTCATGTCAATGGATGGTAACACAGCTGCTGCCCATAACGCCTATGCGTTTACAGAAGTTGCTGCTATCTATCCAATTACACCATCATCTCCAATGGCTGAAGTTGTAGATGCATGGTCAACTCAGGGACGCAAGAACATTTTCGGTACTTCAGTAAAGGTTGCTGAACTGCAGTCTGAAGGTGGCGCTGCTGGTGCTGTTCACGGTGCTTTGCAGGGTGGTGCACTTTCAACAACATTCACTGCATCCCAGGGTCTGCTTCTGATGATTCCAAACATGTACAAGATGGCTGGAGAATTATTGCCAGGTGTTATTCATGTTGCTGCTCGTGCACTTGCTGGCCGCGCATTGAATATCTTTGGTGATCACGAAGACGTTTATGCTGCTCGTCAGACTGGTGTCTGCATGCTGGCATCTCATAGTGTTCAGGAAGCTATGGACCTTGGTGGTGTAGCTCACTTAGCTGCTATTAAGGCATCTGTTCCATTTGTTCATTTCTTCGATGGTTTCAGAACTTCTCATGAAATCCAGAAGGTTGAAGTAATGGATGTAGATTTCCTGAAGAGCCTGTGCGATATGGAAGCTGTTGAACGCTTCAAAGCAAATGCTCTTAACCCACACACAAATCCAGTAACTCGCGGCGGTGCTGAAAACGATGATATCTTCTTCGCAGGTCGTGAAGCTCAGAACAAGCATTATGATGCTGTTCCTGATGTTGTTGCTGATTACATGAAAAAGATCAGTGAACATACTGGACGTGACTATGCTCCATTTACATACTATGGTGCACCAGATGCTGAACGTGTTATCGTTGCAATGGGTTCAGTAACTGAAACTGCTAAGGAAGTTATCGATGTTCTGGTTGCTCGTGGCGAAAAAGTTGGTCTGATTAAGGTTCATCTGTATCGCCCATTCTCAGTGAAGTATCTGACTGCTGTACTGCCTGAAACAGTGAAGAAGATTGCTGTTTTGGACCGTTCAAAAGAAATGGGTACAAGAGAACCATTGTATCTGGATGTACTGCATGCACTGAAAGATAAGAATCTGACTATCGTTGGTGGACGTTATGGTATGGGTTCACGCGATACTGCTCCTAACCAGATCAAGGCTGTTTATGATGAACTGGCTAAGGATGCACCTAAGGATGAATTCACTATCGGTATTAACGATGATGTAACTCATCTGTCATTGGAACTGGATCCTGATTTCCATGTTGAAGGAGATTATACTTCATGTCTGTTCTTCGGTTTGGGATCTGATGGTACAGTTTCTGCAAACAAGTCTTCTATCAAGATCATTGGTGATAACACTGATCAGTATGCTCAGGCTTATTTCCAGTATGACTCTAAGAAGGCTGGCGGCGTTACTCGTTCTCACTTGAGATTCGGTCCGTCTCCAATTCGTTCTACATACTACATCAACAATGCTGACTTTGTATCATGCTCACTGGATGCTTACTGCTTCAAGTATGATATGGTTGCACAGTTGAAGAAGGGTGGAACATTCCTGCTGAATACTACATTCTCAGCTGATGAAATCGAAAAGCATCTGCCTAACCGTATGCTGGCTGGTCTGGCTAAGAAGAACGCTAAGTTCTACATTATCGATGCAACTAAGATTGCTGCTGAAATCGGTATGGGTCGTCGTACAAATACAATTCTGCAGTCTGCATTCTTTGCTCTGAATGAACAGATTATGCCATATGACAAGGCTGTTGAACTGATGAAGTACATGGCTAAGAAGTCTTACTCTAAGAAGGGTGAAGAAATCGTTCAGCTGAACTATAAGGCTATCGACAATGGTAAAGATGGTCTGGTTGAAATCACTGTTAAGCCTGAATGGGCTGAACTGCCATACGACAATGGTCGTGTTGCGACAGGCGATGAATACTTTGATAACCATGTAATGGTTATCAACTCTTTGGAAGGATACGATCTGCCAGTTTCTAACTTCACTAAGTATGGACTGCTGGATGGTTCAATTCAGAATAACGTTTCTTTGAAAGAAAAGAGAACAATTGCAGTTCAGGTTCCTACATGGAATCCAGATAACTGTATCCAGTGCGGATTCTGTTCATATGTATGTCCACATGCTACAATCCGTACATTCCTGCTCACTGATGAAGAAGTGGCTAATGCACCAATGGAATTCAAGACAATTCCAGCTATGGGTAAAGATGTTGGTCATCTGAAATATCGTGTACAGGTTTCTCCAGCTAACTGCGTAGGATGCGGTCTGTGTGTTGTTGAATGTCCAGGTAAGAAGGGTGAAAAGGCTCTTAAGATGGCTGACATCAATACTAAGCTGGATCAGGAACCTCTGTCTGATTACCTGTTCAAGGATGTTGAATACAAGTCTCAGTACTTCGCAACAAATACTGTTAAGGGTTCTCAGTTCTTGATGCCTTACTTTGAAGTTTCAGGTTCTTGCCCAGGCTGTGGTGAAACTCCTTACTACAAACTGGTATCTCAGCTGTTTGGTAAAGACATGCTGGTTGCAAATGCTACTGGATGTTCAATGATTTACTGCTCTTCAACTCCATCTTCTCCTTTCGTTAATGATAAGGATGGTAATGGTGTTGCTTGGGGTAACAGCTTGTTCGAAGACAATGCTGAATACGGTTATGGTATGGCATTGGCTCAGAACTTCAAGGAAGCTCGTATCCTTGAAATCATGGAAAAGAACCTTGAAGGTGACTGCAAGGAAGCATTTGAAAAGTACCTGGCTGCTAACGGTGACCGTGATGCACAGCGTGCTTGCAAGGATGAAGTTGTTGCTGCTGTTAAGGCAAGCGCTAATCCTGAAGTAAAAGAACTGCTGGATTACGAACGTGATCTGGTTGGTAAGTCAATCTGGATCGTTGGTGGAGACGGATGGGCATATGACATCGGCTACGGTGGACTTGACCACGTTATCGCTAACAACTTGAATGTTAACGTTCTGGTACTGGATACTGAAGTTTACTCTAACACAGGTGGTCAGTCTTCTAAGTCTTCTCAGGCAGCTTCTATCGCTAAGTTTGCAGCTGGCGGTAAGACAACTGCTAAGAAGGATCTGGGACAGATCGCAATGGCATATGGTCATGTTTATGTAGCTTCTATCTCTATGGGTGCTAACAGACAGCAGACTTTGAATGCAATTCGCGAAGCTGAAAGCTACAATGGTCCATCTCTGATTATCGCTTACTCTCCATGTGCTGAACATGGTATCAAGGGCGGTCTGGCTAACCACCAGCAGACTCAGAAGAAGGCTGTTGAATGCGGTTATGTAACTCTGTATCGCTTCGACCCTCGTAAGGAACAGCCTCTCACTATCGACTCTAAGGAACCTAACTGGGATAAGTTCCAGGAATTCATCCTGTCAGAAACTCGTTACAGCCAGCTTCCTAAGCTGAAAGGTGAAACTGCTTACGAAATGTTTGAAATGACTAAGAGAGACGCTCAGAAGCGTTACAACCGTCTGGTTAAACTTTCTAAGGACTAATAAGCTCTAAGGAACCGAGAAATCGGTTCCTTTTTCTTTTTCAAAATACACAATTTTCTCATAAAACTTTCATTTTTCTTCATATTTTTTTAAGAAATCTTTTCTATAATAGCTACGTGTACTTGAAAGGTGGAGTTAATCATGAAAGTTTTACTTTATTTTGAAGCTGAGAAATTAATTTCAACATCTGGGATTGGAAGAGCTTTAAAACATCAGATGGCTGCATGTGCTTCTAGTGGTATTGAAACAACAACAGATCCTGAGGAAAAAGTTGACCTTGTACATATTAATACTTTAGGTCCTGGTTCTTTAAATGTGATTGCAAAGGCACGCAAAGAAGGTATACCGATAATTTATCACGCTCATTCTACTGAAGAAGATTTTCGTAACAGTTTTGTGTTTTCGAATACTGTTGCACCTGCATTTAAACAGCATTTAATTAAAATGTATTCGATGGCTGACTATATTTTAACGCCTACACCATACAGTAAAAAACTATTAGAGGGATATGGTATCACTGTTCCGATTGAAGATATATCCAATGGGATTGATTTGAATCGTTTTGAATATAATGCTGAAAAGGTCAAAGCTTATCGCAAATACTTTAGCTTAAATAAGGATGACAAAGTTGTTTTAAGTGTGGGACTCTATTTTGAAAGGAAAGGAATTCTTGATTTTATTGAAGTAGCAAAACGTCTTCCAGACTATAAGTTTATCTGGTTTGGATATACTCCGCTTTATAGTATTCCTAAGCAAATTCGTGAAATAATTGATGAACATCCTAGAAATGTCTATTTTCCAGGTTATGTCAAAGGTCCTATTATTGAGGGTGCATACAGTGATGCCAATTGTTTCTTTTTTGCCAGTCATGAAGAAACTGAAGGAATTGTCGTACTTGAAGCTTTAGCCAGCAGACAGAACATTGTAATACGTGATATTGGGGTATTTGAACCATGGCTGAAACACGGAAGAAATTGTTATAAAGGAAATAATGTGGATGAATTTGTAGAACTTGTGCGTGGCGTAGTTGAAAAGAAACTTCCTGATGTTAGTGATGAGGGAAGAAAAACTGCAGAGAAAAGAAGCATTGAACATGTAGGCAAACAGTTAAAATGCATTTATGAAAAGGTTATAGAACTGAATTCATCCTCGGTGGAATAAAATGAGACGTTTTTTGAAAAGCTATATTTTTAACTTTCTTTTGATTGTTGTTTTTACAGGGGGTGTTTTGATATTAACGTTGAAGGATACTTATCAGGACGTGCTGGATATCTTAACTCATGCTCATCCCTTTTTATTGTTTCTTGTCTTTTGTCTTGCTTTTACAGGTCAGTGTCTGTTAGGATGGATATTGAAAAGTTTGACTTGTTTAAGCAAGCCGGATTATCGTTTTCATCAGGGCTTGGTGAATGCACTGGTGGCTTCTTTTTTTCATGGTGTGACTCCTAGTGCTTCTGGTGGACAGTTTGCACAAGTATTCGTGTTTCGAAAACAGGAAGTTTCAATATCAGATAGTGCAAGTATTTTATGGATGGATTTTATCTTGTACCAGTCTACAATGGTAGCTGTTTCACTGGTGCTGTTTTTGCTTCGTTTTAGACACTTTTGCTTGAATAGTGGTACAATAGGTATACTTGTTGCTTTGGGGCTTATAATCAATTGCTGTGTCATTGGTGGTCTATATGCAGCAGCTCATATCAAAAAGGTTTACTGGTGGCTGACAACGACAGGATTAAAAATAGGTGTTCGTTTGAGATTGATTAAAGATGAACAGAAAGCATTTCAGAATTTATCTTTACAGATTACTCGTTTTGAAACTGAAATGACACGATTAAAATCTCATCAAGGATTAATTATTAAAGTCGTTCTAATCAATGCTTTTCGTCAGCTTTTGTACTATTCAATTCCATATTTTTGTGCATTAGCATTAGGTATTCAAGTTCAAATTCAAGATTTTTTAAATATCCTGGCATTGACTTCTTTTGTTTCCATGGTAAACTGTTTTATTCCAATACCTGGATCTAGCGGAGGTACTGAAGCGACTTTCGTGTATATGTTTTCAACACTATTTGATAAAATTGAAGCAACAGGGATGATGATTCTCTGGCGTTTTTCGACATATTATTTTATTATGATTTTAGGCGGATTGACTTTTGTGTTTCAAAGAGTTCAGCTGTTTTATGATGAAAGGGGAAATGAACAATGAAAATTGGATTATTTACGGATACCTTTACTCCAGAAATTAATGGGGTTGTTTCTTCGATTGTGACACTTCGTCATGAACTGGAAAAGCAGGGACATACAGTTTATGTGATTACTACACATCCTAATTTATTAGAAGTGCAGTATAAAGATAATGTGCTGCGTCTTCCGGGGATTGAACTAAAAAAACTGTATGGTTATGTTATGTCTAGTCCAATTCATTTTACATGTTTAAATACAATCAAAAAGATGGAGCTGGATTTGATTCATGCGCATACTGAATTTGGAATTGGTATTTTTGCGCGTATAGTATCACGTTATCTGTCTATTCCGCTGGTATCTACATATCATACAACGTATGAAGATTATACTCATTATGTGAATGTGTTTCATTTAGATAGTATTGAAAAAGCTGCGAAAAAAGCAGTGAGTACATTGAGTAAGATGTATGGAGATTCTTCAGTAGAGGTGATTTCACCATCCGAAAAGACAAAAGAAATGCTTCTAAGATATGGAATTAAGCGAAATATTCATGTCATTCCTACAGGATTGGATGTAGAACGCTTTGATCAGGACAAGAAGGATCCTGCACGTATTGCACAGATTAAGGAAGAATTTGGTTTCCTTCCTGAAGATACAATTGTTTTGTTTATGGGTAGAATTGCCAAGGAAAAGGCGATTGATCTAGTGATTGATGGTTTTGGAGAAATTAAGCTTCAGGGCAGAAATGATATTCATTTTTTGATTGTTGGTGATGGACCTCAAAGAACAGAGCTTGAAGAGAAGACATCGATGATGCAGCTGAATGATCTTGTGCATTTTGCAGGAAAGAAAACTCCTGCAGAGGTACCACATTATTATCACACTGCGGATGTATTTGTGAGCGCATCTACAACAGAAACACAGGGATTGACATTTATTGAGGCATTAGCTTCTAAACTTCCTGTTTTTGCGCGTCCTGATGATGTTTTGACAGACTTAGTGATAGAAGATGAAACAGGTTATCTGTTTAATGATGCGAAAGAATTTGCGAAAAAAATGATTGCTTATGTGGATTCTTCTGATGAACATAAAGAAAGAATTGTAGAGAACACACTTGAGCGTGTTGAACCTTATGATGGAAAAGTATTCTATCAGAGAATTATGAATGTTTATGAAAGTGCAATTCGTACATATGCAGGGTATTATCATATTACTATGATTAAATCGAAAGATGATTACGTAGAGTTGAATCTGGAAGGTACTCAGAAAGATTTGAAGGTTCTTATGAGTATTGATAACTATATGTCTATGAATCTTCGCTTAAATTCGGTAATTACACCTGAACAGCTTCAGGAAATCCAGAGTATGGAAGCTGAAGTAAAGGTTTATCAGGCAGCACTTCGTAAACTGGCTGTCAAAGACAGAACACGCAAAGAAATGTATGACTGGCTGACTAATGAAACAGAGTGTTCCATTGAAGTTATCAATAACATTATTGAACGACTTGAAGAAAGAGGATATATTGATGATGTGAAATATGCAAGAAGTGCTGTAACTTCTATGAAAGCATCGTTGATGGGTGAACGACGAATTTTTAAGAATTTGAAGTCAAAAGGAATCAGTGTTGAAACGATTGATGAAGTCATTGCGGAGCTTGCTGAAGAAGATGAAGAAACAGCGAATGCAATTCGCTATGCTCAAAAAATTCAACGTCAGATAAAAGATAAATCACTAAGAAAGACAAAGATGCTGATTGCACAGAAATTGTACAGTCAGGGATATTCACAGGAAAATGCACAGCGTGCTTTGAATACATTGGATTTTGAAGATGAAATTCAAGATGAACGCAAGATATTAAAAGAACTTGCTCAAAAAGCAAAAATACGTTATGAAAAGAAATATACTGGGGTAGAACTTCGTAATCGAGTATTTAGATATTGTTCAAGTCAAGGTTTTGAAATGGATGATATTTATCTGGTATTGAGTGAAATGGAGTGGGAAAATGAACGTTAAGGTGAAAGATTTAACAGATGGCCAGAGTTTGACATTTTATGGGTTAGTGACCAATCTGGTTAAAGGAGTGACATCTAATGGGGCACCCTATCTTTCAGTGACTCTTTCTGATAATACAGGAAGCATTGAAGGGAAAGTATGGGATGTAAAAGAGGAACAGGCTAAGATTGTTGAAACAGGAAGAATTTATGAAGTGCGCTGTGAAGTCTTAAAATATCGCAATGCACTACAGCTTCGTGTACATTCTTTAAATAATGTAGATCAGCAAAGCTTTGATTTAGCAGAATTTGTAACTAGTTCATGGATTGCGAAAGATGTATTAAAGGAAAAAGTGAAAGATGCGATTTACTCTGTAAGAAATGAAATCTATCGAAAGATTTTGATTCGTTTCTTTACAGATTATCAGCAGGAGTTTTTTGATTATCCCGCAGCATCAAAAAATCATCATAATTTTGTTGGAGGACTGGCCACACATGTTGTAGGTATGCTAGATATCGCAAATGATTTATGTCAGCTTTATCCTCAGCTGAATCGTGATTTACTTATCAGTGGTGTTTTATTGCATGACATTGGCAAGATTACAGAGCTTTCTGGACCAATTGCGACTGAATACACGCTTCAAGGAAAACTGCTTGGACATATTTCTGTGATGAACGCAAAAGTCGCTCAGGTGGCACAGGAATTAGGATATGCAGATTCTGAAGAAGAAACGCTGCTAAGACATATGGTACTTTCTCATCATGGTAAACTTGAATATGGATCACCAGTAATGCCATATTTGATGGAAGCTGAAGTACTTTCTTTGATAGATAATTTAGATGCACGTATCATTGCGTTGACAACTGCACTTTCCAATACTGAAGAAGGCAGTTTTACTTCCAGACTGTTTCCTTTGGAAAACCGTGCATTCTATAAACCGAAAACCAAGTAAGGGGACTGGCAACAGTTCCTTTTCTGTTGTATAATACATACAAGGTGGTGACAGCTATGAAAAAAATGATGTTGATTCTTGCGGTCTTGATGCTTCTTAGCGGATGCTCAGCAGCAAAAGAGAAAGCTGCATGTTCACTTTCAACAGGGAATAATACAGTAACAATCACAGAGGGAAGAGACCTTTCATCAGATAAAGATGGTCAGATAATTTCTATGAAACAGACACTTCAAATTGATTCTGAAGAGCCTGATGTTCTTGTGATTTATAAGGAATATTATGAAAAACAGCTAAGTGAGTATGCTGCTGATGAAAAAATGAAAGTCAGCTTAGAAGATACAGAAACAGGACTTTTGATCACATTAGAATTTGATGTGAAAAACATTAGTGCTTCCAGCAAGGAAAATATGTTGGAAATCCTGGAAACGGAAGGTTTAGATATTGAGTCTGTTCTTTCCGTTATGAAAGAAAAAGGATTCAAATGCGGCGATGAAGAAGAGCCTAAAGAATCAGAAACTACGGAGGATGAAAATAAAGAAGCAGAATAATTTCTGCTTCTTTATTTTAATATTGTGTTTTGAACTTCAGCTAAATCTTGTTTTTTAGATTCATTGAATTCGATTTGAATAGCATCGTGTTCATCATAGCGAGGGATGATGTGGATATGCATATGCATTACAGTTTGTCCTGCAGCTTCATGGATATTGCTTAAAATATTGCATCCATTTGCATGACATTTTTCAGTGATTTGAGCTGCCAGCTGTTTAACAACAGTCATGACTTTCAAATAAGTTTGCGAATCACATTCCAAAAGATCTGAAACATGTTTTTTAGGCATGACAAGGGTATGACCATAGGTTACTTGACTCAAGTCTAAAATAGCTAATACATCATCATCTTCATAAACTTTGCTTGAAGGGATGACGCCTTCAATGATTTTACAGAATACACACATATTTATTCTCCTTTTTGATTATTATATCACAAAAGAAAAGACGCTTGATGCGCCTTTTAAAGTTATTTAGCTGGAAGATAATCTGGATAATTTGTTGAAATTGCATCATGCAGATTTTTGTCATAGATTGCAAATCCGGCTTCGTTGAATGCCTTCAGCATTGCATCGCTTGCGATAGTATCAATTGCAGAAATTTCAGCAACTGCTTCATCTTTAAAGTCAGCAGGATTTGTAGCTTCCATCACAACAACATAGAATAATGTTTCATCTGTATTTGCAATAACATCAGAAACCTGTCCATCAGTCAGTGTTGATACTGCATATGTTACAGTAGTAGGGTAGCTAGACTTTGTTGTGTAAATAATTGAATCATATGAAGTTGAAGTGCTTTCAAAGCTTTTCAGAGTTTCTTCATAATCAGCTCCATCTTTCAAAGCGGCTTGTGCCTTGCCAGCCAGTGTCTGGTCTTTGAAAGTTGCAATCTTTACTTTTCTTGGTGCATAAGTTGAACACAAATCATCAAAGTTTTCTTCAATAAACTGTTTTGCGAAAGCAGAACTTTGTTCATTCATCATTAAATCAGCTTTGAAATGATCTAATGAAGCATATCCCATAGACATGATATAGGATTCAAAGTTTTCACCAAGCAAAGATTCATACATTGTGATAGTTGATTCAACGCTTTCATTCATTTCTTCAGTAACTTCAATCTTAGCATTTAGGATGTTTTCCATAGCCATATTCACTGCAGTATATCCACCATCCTGTGCCTGCATATAATTGTACAGATCCCCACGAGTCATTGTAGTACCTGCAACTGAGAATACGGTTTCATTTGCATTGTTGATAGATGCATAAGCATCTGAGCAGCCTGCTAGTACCAGACAAGCAAGCAGTAAAGCAATCATCTTTTTCATGATTATTCACCCTCGCTTTCTAACCCCATGTAGTTCATAAGGTCTGTCTTTACAGTTTCATCAGTGAAGCTGATACCCAGTTGCTGAGCTTTTGCCCAGACTGCACGAGGCTGAACTGTTGGATCATAGCTCAATACTGCGTTGAGCATGTCTTCTTTGTAGTTTTCAGTGAAATAATCTAAAGAAGTAGAATCACATTTGATCAGGTGATAACCATATTCAGTTTTAACCCAATCTGTTGTTTCGCCTTCATTCAGTGCCAGCATTGCAGTTAAGAATTCTTCAACGTAGCTAGTGTTTGCATCTGCATACCCAAGAAGTCCCTGAGTAGCAGCAGAAGAGTCATCAGAGTATGTTGAAGCTACAGTACCGAAGTCATCACCGTTTGCCAGTGCTGCTTCAACATCAGCGACTTTTGCGAGTTCTTCTTCTGTTGGGTTTTCAGGATCTGCCATCTTTACCAGGATGTGGCTTACAACACGAGGTTTGTTTTCTTCAGCGTAGTTTGCCCAAGTTCCTTCTTCATCAGAAGTCACAGTTTCAACCAAGAAATTCATAGTTTTCTGGTAATTCACAAAGTAATCAGCCAGATCATCTACTGAATCATAGCCTAAAGCCAGCAAATCAGAAACCAAATAAGTTTCATATGAACCGCCATAGCTGTTCATATAGCTTGCCTTAACGTTTTCTGCATACAGTTTAGCATTTTCCTTCATTTCATTTGTTGTTTCATAAGAAGCTTCAGCAACAGCCTTCAGCATGAACTGGTAGATGCCTGCAGTGCCATAAGACTGATACAGTTCATCATAGAATTCATCTGCTGTTACATTTTCTTCACCGATGGCGAAAACAACATCGTTGCCGCTTTCTTTCTTTCCTGCAATTTTGCCAGAATTATCTTCAATTACAAAATATACAGAACCGCAGATCAGCAGTACACCAATCAGAATCAGAAGCCAGTATTCTTTTAATACTTTATTCATAAGTTCCTCCTTTTAATGAATCACTCAGATATTATAGGGTATTTTGTTTCTGTTTTCAAATAAAACTGGCATTTCTTACGTGAATTTTAAGTGAACCTGTTTATATGAAATAAAAAATGACCAGATTATGGGTGTTTCATTGTTTTTTGGTGAGATAACAATACTGGCAACTAGTATTCTTTTCTGCTATAATAACGTAGAAATTCTATACTACTGGAAAAATACGGAAGGAAGTTATTATGAGCGTATTGATTATTAAAAATCTTCATGTTGAAATAGAAGGAAAAGAAATTTTGAAAGGTTTGGATTTAACTGTGAATTCTGATGAAATTCATGCCTTGATGGGACCAAACGGAAATGGTAAATCAACACTTTTAGCTGCGATTATGGGACATCCTAAATATCAGGTGACAGAAGGATCAATCACTTTTGATGGTAAAGATGTTTTAGCAATGAGTGTAGATGAAAGAAGTCGTGCTGGCTTGTTTTTAGGGATGCAGTATCCGCAGGAAATCAGCGGTGTTACTAACTCTGATTTTTTAAGAGCTGCCATGAACGCACGACAGGAAAAACCAGTTTCTTTGTTTAAGTTTATTAAAGAGATGGAAGCTACTATCAAAGAGCTTCAGATGAAGCCTGATTTGGCACATCGTTATTTAAATGAAGGCTTTTCTGGCGGTGAAAAGAAACGTAATGAAATTGTTCAGATGAAAATGCTCAAGCCGTCTTTGGCTATGCTGGATGAAATTGACTCTGGTCTAGATGTAGATGCATTGAAAATTGTTGCCAATGCAGTTGTTGAAATGCAGAAAAAAGATCATTTAGGTCTTTTGGTGGTATCTCATTATGAACGTTTCTATCAGCTGCTTCAGCCTACACATGCTCATGTGCTGATTGATGGTAAAATTGTGTATGAAGGCGATAAGAGCTTAGTAGAAAAGATTGATAGAGAGGGATATGACTGGCTCTATCAGCAGCTAGGAATCAACTTGAAAAAGCAGGAACGCAAACAGACTGTTTCTTTAGGAAGCTGTGCGGTTCAGAAGAAAGCGAAGTAAGTTTTATGCAGAAGCTTATTATCAATGAACTGGTAGAAAATCTTGTACTTAACCAGTCAGAAGATATTGAACTTATCATTGAAGCTGAACAAGAACTGAAGTTATCAATTGAAGTGAAGGAAAATGTTCAATGTTCACTGATACTTATGGTTGTTCGTGCATCATCTGTAAATGTGCAGCTGCATTGCGGCCAATATTCACAGGTGAATCTGTTTGCCATGAATGAAAACAAGGAAAAGCTGCAGCTGATCAATCATTCTACGGTTGAAGAGGAAGCTTCTTTGATTCTTTCTTTTGCGGAATTTAATGAAGCTGAGACTTCTATTCGCTCTGTTGTTGAACTAAGTGGTACAGGTGCAGCATGTCAGATGAATAGTGCACTTTTATCGAAAACAGATAAACAGATGACAATGACAATTCATCATCACAAATCGAATACAAAATCACATATGAATCATTCTGGAGTGCTTCTGGAAGGCGGTAAGCTTTATATTGATGCGACAGGTAAAATTGACAAAGGGGCAAAGGGTTCTAAGAGTCATCAGAAATCACGTGCTCTGACTTTTGATCAGCCTAAAAGCGCAACAGTACTTCCTCAGCTTTTGATTGATGAAAATGATGTTGAGGCATCCCATGCAACCTCTGTAGGTCAGATTGATGAAAATCAGATGTATTATTTGCAGTCAAGAGGGCTGACACGTGCTGAAGCAACTCAGCTGATTACTCTAGGTGCTTTGATGCCAATTGCAGAAGTGCTGAATGATGCAGAACTGAAAACTCAGATGAAGAGTAAAATTGAAGCGAAGGTGAATGAAGTATGTTCGATGTAAATGAAATACGCAAAGATTTTCCGATGCTTCAAAATAAAAAGATGCAAAATCATCCTCTGGTGTATCTGGATAATGCAGCAACTACATTTAAACCACAAAGTGTCATTGATGCAGTAACTAGCTATTATTACAATACATCATGTAATATTCATCGAGGAGATTATGACTTGTCCTATCAGATTTCTAGTGAATATGAACAGGGACGAAAAACGGTAGCGCGCTTTTTGAATGCTTCAGAAAAAGAAATTGTATTTACAGCAGGAGCCAGTGCATCACTGAACTTAGTTGCCTATGGATATGGACTGAGTCATCTTCATGAAGGGGATGTTGTTCTTTCTTGTGAAGCTGAACATGCTTCTAGTATCCTGCCATGGTTTAGAGTGGCTGAAAAAACAGGGGCTAAAGTAGAGTACATTCCATTAACTTCAACAGGAGAAATGACAGTTGAGAATTTTAAGAAAGCTCTTCACGATAGAGTGAAAGTTGTTGCTGTGACTGCGGTTTCCAATGTTCTTGGATATAAAAATCCAATCAAAGAAATTACAAGAATTGCCCATGAACATGGGGCTGTTGTTGTGTGTGATGGTGCTCAGGCTGTGCCTCATATGAAAGTGGATGTTAAGGATCTTGATGTTGATTTTCTGGCATTTTCTTCACATAAATGCTGTGGGCCTACTGGAGTTGGTGTACTCTATGGGAAATATGATTTTCTATGTGAAACAGATCCTACACTTTTAGGTGGTGGAAGCAATGCACGTTTTGATATGTGCGGAAACATACTTTTAAAGAATCCACCATTCAAATTCGAAGCTGGTACTCCGGCCATTGAAGCAGTTTTAGGATTAAAGGCAGCGCTTGAATATCTTGAAACAATTGGGATGGACCATATTGAAAGCTATGAGGCTGAGCTTAAACGCTATGCGATATCTAAGCTAAGTGCTTTGGATCATCTTGTTGTTTATAACAGCAATGCAGAAACTGGCATCATTACTTTTAATGCAAAGGGTGTTTTTGCCCAAGATGCAGCAAGCTATTTAAACTCACAGGGAATTGCGGTACGTGCCGGCAATCACTGTGCAAAAATATTAAATGAAGTACTTGGTACTTCTGAAACGGTACGTGCTTCTCTGTATTTCTACAATACGTTTGATGATGTTGATCGTTTTGTAGAAGCAGCAAAGAACATTACCATTGAAAATTGTGTGGGATTGTTCTTTTAGGAGGTTGTTTATGTCAAATTATTTTGATGATCCAATGATTTTAAGACAAATTATCATGGATCACTATGAATATCCAAGAAATCATGAACTGAAGAAACAAGAAGGCTATACAGAAGTTCATATGGCTTCTGAAAGCTGTATTGATGATATTTATGTTGAAGCGAAGATTGTTGATGGAATCATTGAAGATACTGGCTTTGAAGGAACTGCATGCACGATTGCGACGGCATCTACTTCTATTATGTCAGATTTGATTAAAGGAAAAAGTACATCTGAAGCAATGCAGATTATCAACAACTATTTAAGTATGATTGATGAAAAAGAGTATGATGAAGACATGCTGGATGAATTGATTGCCTTTAAAACAGTATCAAAACAGGCAAATCGCATTAAATGTGCAACCATTGGCATCAAGGGGTTTGTTCAGCTGATTGAAGAAAGCGAGAAGAATCATGAGTAAAGATGTATTAAAATCTCAAGATGATTATCAGTATGGCTTTCATGATGAAGATACTTCAGTTTATAACACTGGGAAGGGATTAACTGAAGATACGATTCGTGCTATTTCTGCCATCAAAAATGAACCTGAATGGATGCTGGAAATTCGTTTAAAGGCTTATCATGCATTTGTGAAAATGAGTACTCCTGAATGGGGACCTGATGTTTCTGACATTGATTATGATGACTATACATACTATATTCGTCCTGATGATAAAAAAAGCAAGGACTGGGATGATGTCCCTGAGACAATCAAGAATACATTTGATCGATTAGGTATTCCTGAAGCTGAACAGAAATATTTGGCAGGAGTATCTACACAGTATGAATCTGAAGTAGTCTATCACAATATGCTGGAAGAAGTAGAAGAAAAGGGAGTTATCTTTTTGGATACTGATTCTGCACTTCAGCAGTATCCTGAACTGGTGAAAGAATATTTTGGGACGATTGTTCCATATACTGATAATAAGTTTGCAGCGTTAAATACTGCAGTATGGTCAGGTGGATCTTTCATTTATGTGCCAAAAGGAGTCACTCTTGAAAAACCGCTTCAGTCTTATTTCAGAATTAATTCTGAGAGAATGGGACAGTTTGAAAGAACATTGATCATTGTGGATGATGATGCTGATTTGCATTATGTAGAAGGTTGTACAGCACCAACATATTCAACGGATTCACTTCATGCAGCTGTTGTAGAAATATTTGTAAAACGCAACGCAAAGTGCCGCTACTCAACAGTACAGAACTGGTCATCGAATATTTTAAATCTAGTCACAAAACGCGCAAAGGTTCTGGCTCATGGAAGCATGGAATGGATTGATGGAAATGTCGGTTCTATGACAAACATGAAATATCCTGCCTGCATTCTTGCCGAAGAATATGCTCGTGGATTGACGATTTCAATTGCAGTTGCTTCAAAAGGACAGATTCAGGATACAGGAGCTAAGATGATTCATCTGGCACCTCATACATCAAGTACAATTATTTCCAAGTCTGTTGCTAGACAGGGTGGGGAAGTCAACTATCGTGGTCTTGTACAGCATGGTCCTAAGGCAGAGTTTGCCCGTTCTAAAGTAGAGTGTGATACATTGATTCTGGATGGAATATCACGAAGTGATACAATTCCAACCAATAAATCACAAAATCGAACTTCAATCATTGAACATGAAGCGACCGTATCAAAAATCAGTGAGGAACAGCTGTTTTATCTGCAAAGCCGCGGATTAACAGCGTCTCAGGCAACAGAAATGATAGTCATGGGATTCCTTGAACCATTTACACGTGAACTTCCTATGGAGTATGCAGTTGAACTGAATCAGCTTTTGAAACTCGATATGGAAGGCTCTATTGGATAAAAACAGTGTCAATGACACTGTTTTGTTTTTAGGAGAAGGAAATATCTAAAATCATCATTGTGATAAAGCCAAACAGTGTAAATAATGCCATATAATCTTTTCTATGATTTGTTTGACTTTCTGGAATCAGTTCCTCAACAACTACATATATCATTGCACCCGCTGCAAAACTAAGCATAAAGGGTAGAATACGCTGTATCTGCAGTACCATTAAAGCTCCTGCAACTGCTGCAAGAGGTTCAACGGCACCACTAAGCTGGCCATAAAAGAAAGCTTTTTTTCTAGAAACACCTTCTCTTAACAAAGGAACACTCACTGCTGTACCTTCTGGAAAGTTTTGTAGACCTATGCCTAGTGCTAAAAGACATGCACTAGCCAGTGTTGCTCCTTCCAACTCAAACATTAATGATCCAAAACCAATTCCTACTGCCAATCCTTCAGGGATATTGTGCAAAGTCATGGAAAACATCAGCATCAATGAACGTTTTCTATCAGAAGAAGTATTTTTTTGGAAGTTTGAAAAAAATAAATCTCCTGAAAAAAGTACAAAGCCTCCTGATAAAAAACCAAATGATACCATAAGAATGACATTCATGTTTAACTGGCTTGCCATCTGTATTGCAGGGGATAATAAAGACCAGTAGGATGCAGCAATCATGACGCCTGATGCATATCCTAGCATCGCATCCATGAATGTTTTTTTAGGGGATTTAAAAAAGAAGACGATGGATGCTCCTAATGCAGTTAAAGACCATGTAAATAATCCTGCACAAAGTGCCTGAACGATTGGATGTACTATTTCAAAGGAAAGGGTCATATGAATCCTCCTTTCAGTACTATAGAGTATGAAAGTTTTAGAAATTGGTGCAAAATCATTTCAAAGAAGAGTATAATGATATATGTAACGAGGAGAATTATATGGAAAAGAATCGTCTCAGAGAAATAGCTTTAACAAAAAGAAAATCCCTTAATCCTGAACTTAGAAAAGAAAGCAATCTAATGATTCAGAAACATGCCTATGAAAAGATTAGAGATAAGCGTTTAGTTGGTATTTATGTCTCTAAGCCAGATGAAGTTTGTACACATGACTTGATTGAGTGGTGTTTCAACGCTAAGATTCGTGTTGCGGTACCTAAAGTAAATGGAAAGAAAATAGATTTTATTGAAATTCATTCTTTCAATGATTTGAAAAAGGGGACTTTTGGTGTACTTGAACCTGTTTCAAATGAAGCAGTGGATTTGAAAGAGTTTGACTGTATGATTGTTCCTGTTGTAGGGTTTGATGCGCTTCGTCATAGAATTGGATATGGTGGGGGATATTATGATTCTGCGTTGGACAAAACAAATTGTGAAAAAATTGGTCTGGCTTATGCAGTAACTCAAGTAGAGAACTTTTTGTCAGATCCGCATGACATCAATATGGATGTCATCTTAACTGAATATACTGAATTTTAAGAAAGAATCATATGATTCTTTCTTCAGACTGTTGACAAATAAAAGTTCGACAGTCTTTTTTTAATATGATAAAATACAAATGCAAAAAGAAGTCTCTATTTTGCCCGAAATATTGTCATACTTCTTTTTGCGTAAGAAACCAAGCAAGAAATGCACAAGGCTG
>JAFULN010000067.1 GCA_017473335.1 Erysipelotrichaceae bacterium | reverse complement strand
TTTAGGCGGAGCAACAAAACTCAGCTTTGAAGAAGGCGTTGATTCCTATGTACCATATGCAGGACATTTGAAAGACAATGTAGCGATTACGCTGTACAAAGTAAAATCTACAATGTGCAACTGCGGTGCTTTGACGATTCCTGAACTACAAAAGAAGGCAAAACTGACTTTGGTTTCAGCAACAAGTATTGTCGAAGGCGGAGCACATGACGTTTTAGTTAAAGACCACAAGAATTCAGAAAATTAATTAGTCTTGGACAGTTCTGAGAAAATATTCGAATATTAAAAAATATTTATGATAAAGGTATTGGTGATAAATTCACTGATGCCTTTTTATATGATGTTTCTTTTTCTATTCTTTGTTCATACTAAAAAATAGGTACTGTTCAAAGGAGAAAGATATGTGTACTGCTATACTGTATAAAGCAATAGATAGTTATTTTGGAAGAAACTTGGATGTGGAACATGGGTATCATGAGTGTGTTGTGATTACGCCACGAAACTATGAATGTTTATTTCGACATAAAGAGTCTAGTACATCTCATTATGCTTTAATTGGAATGGCAACAGTGATTGAAAATTATCCCTTATATTTTGATGCAACCAATGAAAAAGGATTAAGCATGGCTGCTTTAAACTTTCCGGACAATGCCTGTTATTTTCCTTATGCAGAAGGAAAAGACAACATTGCTCCCTTTGAAATCATATTATGGATTTTAGGCCAATGTGCCACAGTAGAAGAAGCGAAAGAACTGCTGAAAAAAGTTAACCTTGTTCAAACTAATTTCAGCGAGGAGGTTTTGCTATCTCCATTGCATTGGATCATCAGTGATAAGAAGAAAAGTATTGTGGTGGAAAGCATAAAATCTGGTTTAAAAGTTTATGACAATGAATTTGACGTACTTACTAACAATCCGCCTTTTGAATATCACAAGATGAATATGAATAACTATATGGACTTGAATTCAGGACCTGCGATGAATTTGTATGATCAAAAGTATTCATTTCATAATTACAGTTTGGGTATGGGCGCACTAGGCTTGCCAGGTGATTATTCAAGCGTATCACGTTTTGTGCGTGCATTTTTTGTTAAAGAAAATTCACTGAAAGGTGAAGATGAAAAGACAAATTTCATTCAGTTTTTTCATATTTTAGAGTCTGTTTCAATGCCCAAAGGGTGTGTAAAAACAAAATGCGGTTATGAATATACACGCTATACAAGCTGCTGCAATGTGGAAAAAGGCATTTACCACTACAGATTCTATGATGATTTAAAGATGAAACATGTATCAATGAGGGATATTGAGTTGAATGATAATAAACTCTATATATGCAAATAAAAGGTACTTGTTGAGTGTAAATGCTGTCTCAATAAGTTGAAAATAAATAATTTAATCACAAAGTATTTCATGTATTTTTCATGAAAAAATAGTTAAATTAGGATTCACAAACTGCCTGTGATTTGATAGAATTCTAATGTAAATATTTATCGTATATACTTTCAGATTTGGTGAAAGCGTTTCTACCGGGTTGCCGTAAATGACCTGACTACGATGGGACATTTTCGTAACTTCTGTTGATTCAGGGGTTTTTTCTTTTTGAAATCAGCAAAATATCACTCGGTAAGCTTTTGTTCACTCTGAAATGTTAGATGATAAACAATGAGGAGGAAGCATGGAAAAGATTTATACTGGAAAAACGAAAGATGTATTTAAACTGGATAACGGAAATGTATTGCTGAAATTTAAAGATGACTGCACTGGAAAAGACGGTGTCTTTGATCCAGGAGAAAACACTGTTGGTTTAACTATTGAGGGAATTGGACGTGCAAATCTGGAAACATCAATTCATTACTTTGAATTATTAAAAGAAGCTGGTATCAAAACTCATTATGTAAGCGCCAATGTAGAAGATGCTACAATGGAAGTTTTGCCTGCAACTGTTTTTGGTCATGGCTTAGAAGTGATTTGCCGTTTGGTTGCTACTGGCAGCTTTATTCGCCGTTATGGAGAATACATTGAAAATGGAACAGTATTAGAAGGCGGATATGTTGAATGCACATTCAAAAATGACGCATTGGGTGATCCTCTTGTTACAAAAGAAGGATTAGCAGCTTTGGGTGTCATGAGTGAACAGATGTTTGACAGCATGAAAGAACAGACATTAAAGATTACTCATCTTGTTGCGGAAGATTTAAAGAAAAAAGGATTAGATTTGTGGGATATCAAATTTGAATTTGGATACAACAACAATGAAGTCATTTTAATTGACGAAATTGCATCAGGCAATATGCGTGTTTATAAGGACGGGACTATTGTAGAGCCTGTTGAATTAACAAAAATCATTTTAAATAAATAGTTTTTAGCCCTTTTTACTGAGGGCTTTTTGAGTTATAGAAGGGGGAGTAGCTTTATGGGTGGCTTTTTTGGCGTGGCATCCAAGAATAGATGTGTAAGTGATTTGTTTTTTGGTGTGGATTATCATTCGCATCTGGGCCCTAGAAGAGGCGGATTGGCTGTGTGCGGTGAAAATGGGTTTCAACGTTCTATTCATAATATTGAAAATTCATTGTTTCGTGCAAAATTTGAAAAGGAAATTGATGAATTTAACGGAAATCTTGGTATTGGATCGATTTCTGATTATGAGCCTCAGCCGCTTCTTATTAGTTCACATTTGGGCTCATTCGCGATTGCAACAGTGGGTCGTGTAAAAAATATCCCAGAATTAAAAGAATTGTGCTTTAAAAATGGGATTGGTCATTTTAGTGAAATGCAAAGTGGACAGATTAACATTACAGAACTGATTGCTGCACTTATTAGTCAGAAAGAAAGTATTTTAAGCGGATTAACATATGTCCAGAAAGTTGTGAAGGGTTCAATGAGCGTGCTTTTGATGACTAGGGAAGGTATTTACTGCATGCGTGATAAAGTTGGACGTATGCCTGTGATTTTGGGGAAAAAGGAAGACGCAAGATGTGTTACCTTTGAAACCAGTGCGTTTGTTAATTTAGGATATGAGCATGAGAAAGATTTAGGACCTGGAGAAATCGTATTTATGGATTCTGACCATTATACTGTTTTAAAAGAGCCAAATCAGGAAATGAAAATGTGTGCTTTTATGTGGGTGTATTACGGATATCCAACTTCAACATATGAAGGTGTTAATGTTGAAATGTCAAGATATAAGTGTGGTCAGCTCATGGCGAAGCGTGACCATGTTGATGTAGATATTGTGGCTGGTGTGCCTGACAGTGGTATTGCTCATGCGATAGGTTACTCAAATGTAACAAAAGACTTTTATGGGCGTCCTTTTATCAAATATACACCAACATATGCTCGTTCTTTTATGCCTCAAAGTCAAACAGAAAGAGAATTTGTTGCGCGCAAGAAATTGATTCCCGTTAAAGAACTGATTAAAGATCAGCGCTTGCTTTTGATTGATGACTCGATTGTTCGAGGAACGCAGTTAGGAGAAACAACACAGTTCTTATATGATTCAGGGGCTAAGGAAGTTCACATTCGTCCTGCTTGTCCACCTGTTATGTTTGGATGCAAGTATTTGAATTTCTCTCGTTCTTCAAGTGAGATGCAGCTGATTACACATCGAGTGATTTGTGATTTGGAAGGCTGTGAAAAAGTAAGCAAGGAAACACTGAAAGAATATGCAAATCCTGATAGTGAAAAATACAAAAAAATGGTGGATGAAATCTGCAGACGCTTAAATTTCACTTCTCTTGATTATGCTCGTCTGGATGATCTTGTAGAATCAATAGGTTTACCAAAATGTAAATTATGTACATACTGCTGGGATGGTGAAGAATAACCATTTTCATCAGAACCATGAAACTAATAGTATCAAACAATATCGAAAACAATAACAAATATTTGGCCAATTCCAGTATATATTGACTTGTTATTTGGAATGAATTCAATTTGATATATTGGAAAGAATATGGTATGATTCAGGTGGTTATACAACTGACGGAATAAGTGGAGTACCACATGGGAGTATAATTGTAAAGAGTCGACCGTCTGGGCAAAAATTTTTTGTTCAGATAGTGGCTCTTTTTTCATTATTCTGAACTGGATGCAAGAAAAGGAAGGTAAATAAAATGCTAACAGATGTACAAATTGCTCAAAGCACAAACATGCAGCCAATTAAGGAGGTTGCAGAAAAAATTGGTCTAACTGAAGACGATCTGGAGTTGTATGGGAAATACAAGGCTAAGATTTCTTTGGAAACCATTCAGAGACTGGAAAACAGTAAAGATGGAAAGCTGATTCTTGTTACTGCAATTAATCCAACTGCTGCTGGAGAAGGAAAAACAACAACAATGATTGGGTTATCTCAGGGGTTAAATAAGATTGGTAAAAAAGCTGTTGTTGCGATGAGAGAACCTTCATTAGGTCCTTGCTTTGGAGTAAAGGGAGGAGCTGCTGGAGGCGGTTATGCTCAAGTTGTTCCAATGGAAGATATTAACTTGCATTTTACTGGAGATATTCATGCGATTACAACTGCAAATAATTTAATTGCAGCAATGCTGGATAATTCGATTCACCAAGGCAATCCTCTTCATATTGATGTTCGTCAGATTGTATGGAAAAGATGCGTCGATTTAAATGACAGAGCTTTGCGTCATATTACGATTGGACTGGGCGGTAAAGTGAATGGAGTACCTAGAGAGGATGGCTTTGATATTTCTGTTGCCAGTGAGGTGATGGGCGTATTGTGTCTGGCTCGTGATTTAGATGATTTAAAAGAACGTATTGCCAGAATGATCGTTGCTTATACATATGATGGAAAAGCAGTTACTGTAGATGATATTAAAGCAACAGGTGCTGTTATGCTGCTTTTGAAGGATGCCATTAAGCCTAATCTAGTACAAACGCTTGACCACAATCCAGTGTTTGTACATGGCGGTCCTTTTGCAAACATTGCTCATGGATGCAATTCTGTCATGGCTACGAAGCTAGCTTTAAAACTAGGGGATTATGCAATTACAGAAGCTGGTTTTGGTGCGGATTTAGGTGCTGAAAAGTTTTTGGATATTAAATGTCGTCAGGCAGGTTTGCGTCCTGATGCAGTCGTTATTGTTGCAACAGTACGTGCATTGAAGATGCATGGCGGTATGGATAAAAAAGAATTGGGAAATGAAAATTTAGATGCACTTAGAAAAGGTATAGAGAATTTAGAAAAGCATATTGAAAACATTCAAAAGTATGGTTTGCCAAGTGTTGTTGCAATCAATGCATTTCCAACAGACACGACAGCTGAACTGGATTTATTAAGAGAAATCTGTGAATCTAAAGGTGTTGAAGTTGCGTTAAGCGAAGTTTGGGCAAAAGGCGCTGATGGCGGTGTTGAACTGGCAAATAAGGTGCTGAATGTTTTAGAGACAAAACAAGCTCATTTTAAGCCTATTTATGAATTAGAAGCTCCTATTGCTGATAAAATCAAAACGATTGCAAAGGAAATCTATGGTGCTGATGATGTCGTTTTCAGCAAGAAAGTTATCAATAAAATGAAGCAGTATGAAGCTCAAGGATTAGGAAATTTACCTGTTTGTATCGCAAAGACACAATATTCATTGAGTGATGATCCTACACTTTTGGGAAGACCACGTGGATTTGTGGTGACAATCAATGAGCTGATTCCAAATGCTGGAAGTGGTTTCTTGGTGGCAATCAGCGGAGATATCATGAGAATGCCAGGTTTGCCAAAAGTACCTGCGGCAAATCATATGGAATTAAAAAATAATGGAGAAATTGTAGGTTTATTTTAGGAGGAAGAATGAGAGTTGCAGTAATTATGGGCTCTACAAGTGATTTAAAAAAGGTAGAGCCAGCAGTAGATATTTTAAAAGATTTTGGTGTGAATGTGGATGTGAGATGTCTTTCTGCACATCGAGCTCATGTTGAACTGAGTGAATTTATTGATGAATGCAATCATAATGGCTGCGAAGCTATTATTGCGGCTGCTGGTATGGCAGCAGCACTGCCTGGAGTAGTGGCAAGTCAAACAGTCATACCTGTGATTGGGGTTCCATTAAGCGGTGCTGTTTTAGATGGTATTGATGCATTGATGTCAATTGTTCAAATGCCTAGTGGTATTCCAGTTGCAACTGTTGCGATCAACGGAGCAAAAAATGCGGCATATCTTGCGCTTCAAATTCTAGGAACATCACATCATGAAATCAAGGAACAACTGTTAGCACATCGTCAAAAGATGCATGATGATGCAAGAAAAACAAACGAAGAAATCATTGAGAAATTTAAGTAGGAGGAACACATGGATTACAAGAAAGCTGGAGTCGATATTGAAGCTGGTTATCAATCAGTGGAACTAATGAAAAAATTTGTAAAAAGAACAACTCGTCCAGAAGTATTAGGAGGACTTGGCGGATTTGCGGGTGCATTCTCACTGAAGTCCATTAAAGAAATGGAAGATCCAATTTTACTTTCAGGAACAGATGGCTGCGGTACAAAGGTCAAATTGGCTTTTATTATGGATAAGCATGATACGATTGGGATTGATGCGGTTGCCATGTGTGTGAATGATATTGCATGCAGCGGTGGAGAACCTTTGTTTTTCCTGGATTATATTGCATGTGGAAAAAACTATCCTGAAAAGATTGCGACCATTGTAAGCGGTGTTGCAGAGGGATGTGTTCAGTCTGAATGTGCTCTTGTTGGGGGCGAAACTGCAGAACACCCAGGACTCATGCCTGAAGACGAATATGATTTAGCTGGTTTTGCAGTAGGTGTTGTCGATAGAAAAGATTTGATTACAGGAGAAAATATTGCACCTGATGATGTATTGATTGGCATTGCATCAAGCGGAGTGCATTCCAATGGCTTTTCGCTTGTTCGCAAAGTGTTTGAAATGAGCAAAGAATCCTTGGATACTTATTATGAAGAATTAGGGAAAACGTTAGGAGAAGCTTTAATTGAGCCTACACGCATTTATGTGAAGGCATTAAAAAATGTAAAAAACAGTGGAGTAACAATTAAGGGATGCAGTCATATTACTGGCGGAGGTTTCTATGAAAATGTACCTCGAATGCTTCCTGAAAATGTAAAAGCCATTATTCATAAAAATAGTTATGAAGTTCCAGCTATTTTTAAGCTGATCGCAAAGAATGGAAATATTGCAGAAGAAATGATGTATAACACATTCAATATGGGCTTAGGCATGGTGATTGCGGTTGATCCAAGTGATGTAGAAAAGACAATGAAGGCCATTGAAGAGATGGGTGATACTTGCTATGTTGTAGGAAGCATTACAAATGGCGAAAAAGGTGTTGAATTATGTTAAAAGTTGCAGTCTTTGTTTCTGGTGGAGGAACAGATCTGCAGTCTATTCTCGATGCCTGTGAAGCAAAGCAGATTCATGCAGAAGTAAAGCTTGTCATTTCAAACCGTAAAAATGCCTATGGTTTACAAAGAGCTATCGCAAAGGGAATTAAAGCGGAATGGATTAAGGATGAAGAAATCATCCTTCAGCGATTGCAAGAAGAACAGATTGATTTAGTTGTGCTTGCAGGATATCTTGCGATCGTATCAGAGAAGCTGATCAAAGCCTATGAAAATCGAATCATTAATATTCATCCTTCCTTGATTCCTTCATTCTGTGGACCTGGTTTTTATGGACTTCATGTTCATGAAGCGGCTTTAAAAAGAGGCGTGAAAGTCAGTGGTGCAACCGTTCACATTGTCAGTGAAGTTGTGGATGGAGGTCCTATTGTACTTCAGGAGGCATGTGATATTTCTGATTTAAAAACTGCTGAAGAAATCCAGGCAAGAGTTTTGGAAATTGAACACAGGATTTTACCAAAAGCAGTAGGCTTATTTGCAGATCAAAGAATTAAAATTGAAGAGGAAAGGGTAGTCATTCTATGAGAAGAGCATTAGTATCAGTTACAAACAAAGATGGAATTGTTGATTTCTGTAAAGGACTTGAAAAATTAGGTTTCGAAATTGTTTCGACAGGCGGAACACTGAAAAAACTGGTGAGTGAAGGTGTCAGAGCGATTGCGATTGATGATGTAACAGGCTTTCCTGAAATGCTGGATGGGCGTGTTAAAACACTGCATCCAATGGTTCATGGTGCGTTGCTGTATCGAAGAGATGTAGAAGAACATGTAAAGACTGTCAACGAACATGGGATTGTTCCGATTGACTTAGTTTGCGTCAATTTGTATGAGTTTGAAAAAGCGCTGAAAGCAGGCAAACCAATGGAAGATATGATTGAAAATATTGATATTGGCGGACCTTCCATGATTCGCAGTGCTGCAAAAAACTTTAAAGATGTGCTGATTGTAACTGACACAAAAGACTATGATGCAGTACTTGATGCTATTGAAAACAAGACGGATGATTATGATTTCAGATTGAAGCTTGCTTATAAGGCATATTCAACAACAGGAGCATATGATGCGATGATTTCACGTTATTTTGCTGGTGTTGTGGGCGATGAATTCCCTGAAACATTAAACATTTCTTTAAAGAAGGTTGAACATCTTCGCTATGGAGAAAATTCTCAGCAGGCTGCCAATAAATATGAAGATCCATTTGTGCAAACATCACTGCTGGATTATGAACAGCTTCATGGAAAAGAAATCTCATTCAATAATGTAAATGACTTATATGGCGCAGTGGCTGTTGTTCGTGAATTTGGAGATTGCATTGTAACAGCTGCAATCAAACATTCTACTCCTTGTGGTGTTGCGATTGGAAGTACAGGCTATGAAAGCTATATGAAGGCTTACGAAGCAGACCCTCAATCTATTTTTGGCGGTATTGTTGCGGTCAATTATAAAGTGGATAAAGCTACTGCCCTAGAAATGAATAAAATCTTCCTGGAAATCGTGGCAGCACCTGACTATGATGAAGATGCTTTGGAAGTGTTAAAGAAAAAGAAGAATTTACGTATTTTAAAACTGACAAACTTACATGCAAGAGAAGCAAAATACGATATCAAATACTTAGAAGGAAAAGTATTGGTTCAAAAGCTGAATACAAAGATGATTGATGAGATGAAAGTAGTGACCAATGCCCAGCCTACACCAGCTCAGCTTTCAGACATGGAATTTGGAATGAAGGTTGTTAAGTATGTGAAATCAAATGCAATCTGTATTGTAAAGAATGGGGTTACACTTGCTATTGGCGGAGGCCAGACTTCGCGTGTATGGGCACTCGAAAATGCAATTCATAACAATCAAGACAAAGACTTTAAGGGTGCAGTTCTTGCAAGTGATGCATTTTTCCCATTTAATGACTGTGTTCAGACAGCTGTAGATGCTGGAATCAGTGCGATTGTACAGCCAGGTGGAAGCATTCGTGATCAGGATTCCATTGATCTGTGCAATGAACACAATGTGCCAATGGTGTTTACTGGCTATCGTCATTTTAGACACTAGGAGGATGCATGAAAGTTTTAGTGATTGGAAGCGGCGGAAGAGAGCATGCGATTGCATACGCTTTAAATAAAAGCCCAAAAGTAACAGAGATTCATGCGATTCCAGGAAACCCAGGCATTGCAGAAATAGGGAAATGCCATGATGGAAGTGTTGAGGATTTACAAGGAATTCTTCATTTTGTTGAAGAAAATGACATTGATTTGACAGTGGTAGGTCCAGAAGTGCCTTTGTGCATGGGATTGGCAGATCTTTTAGAAGATCATGGACACAAAGTGTTTGGGCCTAGAAAACACGCTGCCACTTTTGAAGGAAGCAAAGCTTTTTCAAAAGAGTTTATGATTCGTCATGGTCTACCAACTGCACGATATCATGAAGTAAACAGTTATGAAGAATCTATTGAAGCATTACGTGAGTTTAGCTATCCTGTTGTCGTGAAAGCAGATGGACTGGCTGCCGGCAAGGGTGTTGTGATCTGTGAGGATGAAATGATGGCAAAAAACACCTTAAAAGAAATGCTGGTGGATGGAGTGCTTGCAGGAGCAGGGAAAAAGGTAGTCTTAGAAGAATACCTTACCGGATATGAATGTTCACTGTTGTGTTTTGTAGATGGAAAAACAATTGTACCGATGGTTTATGCCAAAGACCATAAACAAATCTATGATGGAAATGAAGGTCCAAATACTGGTGGAATGGGTACGGTTTCTCCGAATCCATTTATGCCGGAAGGAATGGATGAAGTTTTAAAGAGAGATATTTTAGATCCATTTATGAAGGGCCTTGAAAAAGATAAGATTGATTATCGTGGGGTTGTGTTCATTGGCTTAATGATTGAAAACAGTCAAGCAAAAGTGCTGGAATTCAATGTTCGCTTTGGAGATCCGGAAACACAATCTATTCTTTTAAGATTAGATACAGATTTATTTGAAATCATGAATGCTGTAGCTACACAGACATTGCGAAATGTTGATGTGAAATGGAAAAATGAACATGTGGCATGTTTAGTGTTAGCTAGCCAGGGATATCCTGGAAGTTATGAAAAAGGCAAAGTCATTACAGGATTAGATAGAGTAAATAAAGATATTATTGTATTCCATGCAGGAACAAAAATGACTGATGGTCAGATTGTGACAAATGGAGGACGTGTTTTGAATGTGTGTGCACTTGGTTCTTCTTTAGAAGAAACTCGAAGCAAAGTATACCAAGCTGCTGAGATGATTGAATTTGAAGGAAAATATTACCGTAAAGATATCGGGTTAAATTAAGGAGCGCTATGGTTTATCGTGTTTATGTAGAGAAAAGAAAAGAATATGCTGTAGAAGCAAACGAACTTTTAGAAAACTGTAAGGTTCAGCTGAAGCTGAATCATATTGAAGATTTACGTGTTGTTAATCGCTATGATATTCAAGGAATTAGTGAAAACGTATTGAATCAGGGAATTCCTACAATATTAAGTGAACCTATGGTTGATTATGTTTATAAAGAAGAATATCCAATGAATTTACGAAGCCAGTGCTTTGCGATTGAATATTTGCCTGGTCAATATGATCAAAGAGCCGATGCATGTGAACAGTGTTTTCAATTGCTGACGGGCGAAAAGAATGTCAAAGTAAGATGTGCAAAATTGATTGTAGTCACAGGTGATGTATCTTCAAATGAGATTGAAAAGATTCAAAAATATTTAATCAATCCTGTTGATCAGCGTCTAGCTTCGTTAGAAAAGCCAGAAAACTTGAATGATGCTGAGGTAAAAATTGATTTTGTTCCAATCGTTGAAGGGTTTATTGACTATAGTGATTCTGAACTAGAAGACTATATTAAGAATCATGGAATGGCAATGAATTTTGATGATTTGAAGGTAACTCAGGATTACTTTAAAAATGAAGAAAGAAGAAATCCTACTGAAACAGAATTAAAAGTTTTGGATACATACTGGTCAGATCACTGCCGTCATACAACTTTTGCAACAATTATTACTGATTTAGATATTGAGTCAGGTGCATTTAAAGAAATATTAGAAAAAGATGTTGAAAACTATAAGACATCACGTCATCTGGTGTATGGAATTGATACAAAACGCCCTATGACTTTGATGGATTTGGCGACAATTTCAATGAAGGAATTAAGAAAGACAGGATACTTAGAAGATTTAGAAGTATCTGAAGAAATCAATGCATGTTCAGTTGAAATTAAAGTTCATACAACTGAAGGTGAAGAAGACTGGTTATTGATGTTTAAAAATGAAACTCATAATCATCCAACTGAAATTGAGCCTTTTGGCGGAGCTGCAACATGTTTAGGTGGAGCAATTCGTGACCCGTTATCAGGCAGAGCGTATGTTTATCAGTCTATGAGAATCACTGGAGCAGCTGATCCAAGAAAATCTCTGGATGAAACGCTTAAAGGAAAACTGCCGCAGCGTAAAATCTGTCAGGAAGCAGCACATGGGTTTTCAAGCTATGGCAATCAGATTGGGTTAACAACAGGCTATGTTCATGAAATCTATCATGAAGGCTATGTAGCAAAACGTATGGAAATCGGTGCTGTTGTTGCTGCTGCTCCTAAAGATCAAGTCAAGCGTTTGGAACCATTGAATGGACATATCGTTTTATTGATTGGTGGAAGAACTGGGCGTGATGGAGTTGGCGGAGCAACAGGTTCATCAAAATCACATGAATTAAAAACAACGACTACTGCAGGTGCAGAAGTTCAAAAAGGAAATCCTGTTGAAGAACGTAAAATTCAGCGTTTATTCAGAAATCCGCTTGTATCAGAAAAGATTATTCGATGCAATGATTTTGGTGCTGGCGGAGTATGTGTTGCGGTTGGAGAACTTGCTGCTGGATTGAATATTCATTTGGATGCAGTTTTGAAGAAATATGAAGGCTTGAGTGGAACTGAGCTTGCAATCAGTGAATCTCAGGAACGTATGGCAATTGTAATTGATCAAAAAGATGCAGAATTTATTATGAATGCCTGCGCTGAAGAAAACTTGGAAGTTGTAAAAGTAGCTGATGTAACGGATACAAATCGTCTTGTGATGTCATATTTAGGCCAGAAAATTGTTGATATTGATCGTGCATTCTTAGATAAAAATGGAGCAAGCCGCTATCAAAGTGTAAAAATTCAGCTGCCTGATTTTGAAAATACTCCATTTGTAGAAAAGAAGCAGAGCAGTTTCATAGAAACAAGCAAAGAAGTATTGTCTAGATTAAGTGTTTGCGGTCAAAAGGGACTTGTAGAACGCTTTGACTCTTCAATTGGGAATGGTACAGTCTTATCGCCATTTGGAGGCAAGACACTAAGGACAGAAACTGAAGGAATGGCTGCGTTAATTCCTGTTTTAGGAAAAGAAACAACGACTTGCTCAGTGATGAGCTATGGATATGATCCAGATATTTCAAAGTGGTCTCCATACCATGGAAGCATGTATGCCATTGTGGAATCTATCGCAAAAATGGTGGCGATGGGTACGGATTATCATACGATTCGATTCTCATTCCAGGAATATTTTGAAAAACTATTAAATGTTCCTAGTAAGTGGGGAAAACCTTTTGCAGCACTTCTGGGAGCTTATCGCGTTCAGTCTGAACTAAAGCTTCCATCTATTGGCGGTAAAGATTCTATGTCTGGTACATTTGAAAATATAGATGTGCCTCCGACACTTGTCTCTTTCGCTATTGCCAAGGCAGATGCAAAGGATATTATTACCCCTGAATTAAAAGCATCAGGACATACTTTGGTTGAGTTTGAACTGCCAAAAGATGATTTCCTAGTCTATGATTTTGATGCTTTAAAGGTACAGTATGATGCCATTATGAAACTGATGAAAGAAGGCAAGGTTTATAGTGCTTATACTGTTAAAGACGGTGGTGTGCTTGAAGCCGTTTATAAAATGGCATGGGGAAATGCGATTGGTGTTGAATTGTGCAATCATTCTTTAGAATCACTGATTTCAAAAAATTATGGGAATATTATTGTTGAAGTAGAAAATGACGATGTTGTAAAGCTAAATAACACAAGAATCGTTGGTCATACAACAGATAGCAATTCCATTGTCTATCAGTCAGAATCAATGAACTTGGATGAAGCTTATGCAATTTATGAAAGTGTACTGGAAGATGTTTATCCAACAAAACAAGAAGCTCCAACAAATGAAATCATTGTAAAAGACTGCAGTGAAAGATCATCTTTACAGGCAAAAGTGAAAGTTGATGAAGTCAAAGTGGTCATACCAGTGTTCCCAGGAACAAACTGTGAATATGATTCAAAGCGTGCTTTTGAAAAAGCAGGTGCATCCGTTCAATTGGTTTTAGTTCGAAACAAAACAGAACAAATGCTCAAAGACAGCATTGATGAACTTGAAGGTGCAATTAGAACTGCTCAGATAGTCATGCTACCAGGCGGATTTAGTGCTGGAGATGAGCCAGAAGGTTCAGGTAAATTCATCGCAACTGTATTGAGAAATCCTAAGCTTAAAGATGCAATTACTGATTTGCTGGAAAACCGTGATGGATTAATGATTGGGATCTGTAATGGATTCCAGGCGTTGGTAAAACTTGGATTATTGCCATATGGAAAAATCAAGGATATGGAAGAAAGTGATCCAACGCTGACATTCAATACAATTGGACGTCATTTATCGCAAATGGTTGAAACAAGAATTTCTTCTGTGAAATCACCTTGGCTTGCTAATGTCAATGTTGGGGATATTCATCGAGTACCTATTTCTCATGGTGAAGGAAGATTTGTAGCTCCTATGAATGTGATCGAAGAGCTCTTTGAACATGGTCAAGTCTTTACGCAGTATGTAGATGACAAGGGACAACCTACAATGGTTTCCCCATATAATCCTAATGGTTCAATTTGTGCAATTGAAGGTATTGTCTCACTGGATGGAAGAGTACTAGGAAAAATGGCTCATTCAGAACGTCAGGGAGATCATCGCAACAAAAACATCTATGGTGAAATGGATCAGCAGCTCTTTGAGGCAGGGGTGCAGTATTTCAAAAAATAACGCATTGTCTTCATTACATAAGTTTTCTTCAAATATAGAATAGTATAGTAGAGTTTATGAATTTGTTATTTCATGTTCATCATTTAAACGAATTTGGTTTACACTACCTGAAAATTAATATATGGTGGAGAAACTTTAGCGTTTAGTATAGAAAGAGGTCTAATCTAAGGAAAAGGGGGTTAACACCAACTGGTGGGGACCCAGTAAATGATGCCACCAGATAGTGGGGATATACTCCGCCATCTAATGGGGATAAAATGAGAGGTCAAGCTCATATGAGTTTGACCTCTTTTTCAATGATTATTTGAGTGAGAAACCAGACTTGTTTACTGCATACATGATGCGCTTTCTTCTGCGCTCAGAGTTTCTGATACCTCGGGTATTGAAAATCAAAGTAGAGATAGTAGCGTTCATACTTTCTGCAACGCTGGAGTTGATACGTTTACCTCGATAAACGATAAAAGAATTGATGATTTCAGTTCTCCAATTTGAAAGAGTAGCGACGAACTCAGAATATTCAGGGATGTTGGCTTCTACAAAATCATTGTATATACCGTCAAAGTTTTGTTTCGCTTCTTCATAGGAGGAAGTTGCGTTGAAGATGATATATTTTTCTTTCAACTCATAAGCGTTTTTCAAATCTGAATGAATCGCAAGAATAAGTTTTTGAAGTTGTCTGAAATTGATATGACGCTGTAACTTATGATTGAATTTTCCTTTATTATCAAGATTAATCGTTCTATCAAATAATAGACTTTTCCACTGTTTGAGAAGATAATATTGTATAGAGTCCTTAT
>JAFULN010000066.1 GCA_017473335.1 Erysipelotrichaceae bacterium | reverse complement strand
CCTGTACCCATCCCGAACACAGAAGTTAAGCATCTCAGCGGCGAAAATAGCAAGGCCTGCCCTTGTGAAGAGAGCACGCTGCCAGGTAGAAAAGGAACCTGAAAGGGTTCCTTTTTTCATTTCCCGCATATACTTTCAGCAAGAGGTGATATGCGTGAAATCATTAAAAATAGGAATATTAGGTGCTTCTGGACTTGTCGGTGAAGCAATTCTTGAATGCATTAATTATCTAAAATTACCCGTATCTGAACTTCGCTGCTTCGCAAGTGAAAGAAGTATTGGGACATCAATTTATTTCCGGGGAAATGATTACAAAATTGAGATGATGTGCGAATCAAGGCTAGTTGATTTAGATGTTTTATTTGGTGCATCAAGTGCACAAATCTCGAAATCATATATTGATATGATTCGTAAATCTCATGTTTTATACATTGATAATTCGAGTGCTTTTCGTTTAAATGAAAATGTTCCATTAATTATCCCTGAAATAAATCTTTCTGATGTGACTTGTCAGAAGTTAATTTCAAATCCTAATTGTTCAACTATTCTTACACTAATGGCTGTTTATCCAATTCATCAATTATTTGGTCTTCAACGTATGTTTGTTTCAACATATCAAGCTGTCTCTGGAGCTGGTAAAAGGGGAATGGATGAACTGATTCGTAGCTTTTCAAATGAATCGAATGATTCCTTGATATCAACTGTTTTCCCTCAGCCCATTCTTAATAATGTCATTGCATCAATTGGTGAGATGATGGACAATGGATATACGAGTGAAGAAATTAAAATGGAAAATGAATCAAGAAAAATATTGCATTGTCCAGCACTAGAGGTAATTTGTACTTGTGTGCGCGTTCCAGTTCTTCGCTGTCATTCTATCTCTATTTATTGTGAATGTAATACAGAAATAGATGTAGATTTGTTGGTTTCCTACTATAATCAAATGAGTGGAATTAAATTGAGTCAAGAGATTCCGTCTCCATATCATTGTTCAAGGCGATTAGAAGTTCATATAGGCCGTCTTCGAAAAGACGCTCATCATAAAAACGCAGTTGTATTGTGGGTCTGTGGTGATCAAATCTATAAAGGTGCTGCATTAAATGCTGTACAAATCGCACAATCTCTTCTTTTGAAGTAAATTCTCATGATATAATAATTGTGGAGGAAATCTCATGGATAAATTAAAACAACTTGAACAGACAGCCAAAGAAAATCATGTTCCTATAATGATGAAAGATGGAATTGAATTTTTGACTGATTTAGTAAAAGAAAGAAAACCCAAGCGTATTTTGGAGCTAGGAACTGCTATTGGTTATTCTGCGATTCAAATGGCGCGATGTGATGAAAAAATAGAAATTGATACAATTGAACTAGATGAAGAGCGTGGGAAACAGGCAATTCAAAACATTTTGGATGAACAATTAGATCATCGTGTTCATGTCTATTTGATGAATATCGATGACTATAAAACTGATAAAAAATATGATTTAATTTTTGTGGATGCAGCAAAAGCACAATATCGTCGTTATATGGAAATGTTTATGAAGAATCTATCTGAGGGTGGAGTATTTGTATTCGATAATCTTTGTTTCCATGGTATGGTAGATGATCCATCATTAATAAAATCAAGACAGACTCGTCAACTTTGTCGTAAAATCAGAGATTTTAGAGATTGGTTAATTCATGAAGAAACACTTGAATGTGATTTTCGTGCAAATATTGGTGATGGGGTTGCGGTTGTCAGTGTAAAAAATGAGAATTTATGATAAACTAAAAGACAGATAGAGGTGAAGCGTATGAAGAAACTGATTCCATTGTTGGTCATTGCAGCAGGTGCTGTGGCGTATAGCGTATACAAGAATAAAAAAGAAGGTGTCAAAGAAGAAAAGACACTCGTAATTATTGATGATACACCATCAAATGATCTTCCATCAAATGATTCTCCTGTTGAAGAAGTTATTGAAGAAGTCGTAGAAGAAATAACTGAAGAAGTAACAGAGGAAGTAACTGAAGAACCGATACCTGATCCAGTTGAAGAGGCTGTTCAGGAAGTACAAGAAGAATTAGGGGCATTTGAAACGTTATCAGATTCTGAAGAGCCATATGAACGTCCTAGTTTTTTTCATCTGACAGATGATTCGTATTTAGAACCAGAAGAATCTCCCAGTACAGAAAATGAAGTAGTGGATGATAATCTTAAATATGAAGAAGTGCCTGTTGAACAAGATACTGTACAAGAAGAGTCAGAAGAACCAGCACTGATTGTTTTGGAAACTGAAGAAGAGACAGAAGCAGTACTTGATGAAGGACCTGTAGTAGAAGCTGTAGAAGAAACAACTGAAGAAGTAACAGAAGAACTGGTTATTGACTCAGTGGAAGAGGTTGTTCAGGAAGATGATGTTTTCGTGCCATTCTTTGATTTGAAATCTGAACCAGAAGTAGTGGAAGAAGAACCATTTTCTGTAGAAGATGTAATTGATGAAATTGTTCAGAAAGTTGAAGAGCTCCCTGCAGTTGAATCTGCGCCAGTCATTGATGTACTGGAAACTGAAGAAGAAGTACTTCAATCTCTTCCATCATATGATACGCCTGAGGTGGATGAACTAATGAAGACAATTGCAGGGCAGGTTAAAGCTGCAGATGAGTCAGAGAAAGCTGAAGAACCTGTAGTGGAAGTAGAAGAACCTGTTGTAGTAGAAACCGTTGAAGAAGAAACTGATTATCTTCAGGATATTCGAAAAATTACAGAAATGTATTCAGATAAAGTAGCACAATACAATATTCGCTATCCTTATTTGAGTAGCAGATTTATTGATGATACATTAAAGTTCTCACAGCAGTTTAATTCTGAATACCCTCAAGGTACAAGAGTTGCAATTGAGCATCATACTCATTTTGACGCAGTTGAAGACTTATTTGTATTTGCACAGATTATTCGTCAAAGTGGATATTCAGTGCGTGAGGGAACAGAAGATCGTTCACTGATTGTGACTAAGGAAATGTACGTAGATACTAACTCAATTCTTCATGATGTCTTTAAGGTAGCGAACCAGGCTTATTGTTTGTCTGGAGAATATCAGAAATTTAGAATCTCAAAACGATAAAAGGCTGATACAGCCTTTTATTTTTGATACAAACTTACAAAAATGATATTTGTGCTTTGCGGGTGATTGAGCTATAATAGAATGGCTCTGGAGTGATGAAGTATGAAACAAATTGAAGTTAGAAATTTAGACTTTTCATATGATGAAAATACACATGCGGTAAAGAATGTGTCTTTTTCTATTGAGAAAGGTTCATATACAACAATTATTGGTCATAATGGAAGTGGAAAATCTACAATAGCGAAACTAATGATTGGTCTTTTGGAGAAGAACAGTGGAGAAGTTTTGATTGATGGAATGCCTCTTACGTTGGAAAGCCTTCAGGCAATTCGAAGTAAAGTAGGTATTGTGTTTCAAAATCCAGATAATCAGTTTATTGGATCAACAGTAAGAGATGATATTGCCTTTGGACTTGAGAATCATTGTGTGGATCCAGATAAAATGGATGAAATCATCATGGAATTTGCGAAGAAAGTGAATATGGTAGAATTCTTGGATTCAGAACCAACCAAGCTATCTGGAGGTCAGAAACAAAGAGTAGCGATTGCGGGTGTGCTGGCAATGGCACCTGAAATCATGATTTTTGATGAAAGCACAAGTATGCTGGACCCTCAGGGGAAAAATGAAATCAATGAAGTGATTCGTGAACTTCATGCAAAAACAAAGATGACACTTGTATCTATTACTCATGATATCGAAGAAGTGACAAAGAGCGATTATGTGATTGTCATGAACAATGGTCAGATTGTAATGAGTGGAAAACCAGAAGAAATTATGCTGCGTGAAAAAGAACTGATGAAAAGTAATCTGGATCTTCCTTTTTCATTAAAGATGATGAAAGAACTGGAGAAAAATAAAATTAGACTGAGTAAATCAGTGACAATAGAAGGGCTGGTGGATGAGCTGTGTCAATTGAATTCAACAAAGTAAGCTACATCTATTCAGAAAAGACTCCTTTTGAGTTTGCAGCACTTCATGAAGTAGATTTAAAGTTGTCAGAAAAGAAAATGACAGCGATTATTGGTGCGACAGGAAGTGGAAAGTCAACACTTGTACAGCATTTAAATGCACTGCTTCTTCCAAGTGGAGGAAAGCTGAAAGTTTTAGATTTTGAGATTGTTGCTAAACAGAAGGCAACAAATTTAAAAGCACTGCGTTCACATGTTGGACTGGTATTCCAGTTTCCAGAATATCAGCTGTTTGAAGAAACTATCATGAAAGATTTGTGCTTTGGACCTAAAAACTTTGGAGTGAGTGAAGAAGAAGCTCAACTGAAGGCAAAGAAAGCACTGAAACTGGTTGGGTTGGATGACTCTTATTTAGAAAAGTCTCCCCTAGATCTTTCTGGAGGTCAGAAGCGAAGAGTGGCTATCGCTGGTATTTTGGCGATGGATCCAGATGTTTTGGTGCTTGATGAGCCAACTGCAGGATTAGATCCTCAGGGTGCAGTACAGATGATGAGTCTATTTAGAGAACTGAATCAGAAACATGGAAAAACTGTGCTTGTTGTAACACATGATATGGAACATGTACTGAATTATTGTGATGAAGTGGTTGTCATGAAAAAAGGTGAAGTATATTCACATACAAGCGTGAAAGAGTTCTTCCAGGATACAACATATCTGGATGAGCTTCATATTTTACCTCCAGCAGTAGTACGTGTGAGACAGATGCTGAATGCCAGAGGTTTTCATGTGCCTGCAGACTGTTTTGATATCAAGACATTGTGCGCACATATTGCAAAAGAGGTGAAGCATCATGGGTAATTTTGTATTAGGTAAATATCTTCCATATGATTCCGTGATTCATAAGATGGATCCTCGTGCAAAGATTCTCGCAATGCTTCTTGTATTGATTTCTATTTTTATTCCTGCAGGATATTTAGGCTATACAGTACTTGGTATTGTGATTGTTGCAACTGTGCTGATGGCTAAGTTGTCATTAAAGTTTGTCTGGAAATCAATGAAACCAATGTTGTTTATGTTGTGTTTCCTTTTGGTGATTAATGTTTTTGCGGTAAAAACTGGAGATATACTTTTTACTGTTGGTACATTTGAAATCTATAGTGATGCAGTGTTCCAAACAGTGTATATCGCAGTACGTTTGATGTTGATGATTATGGTGACAACATGCTTAACCGCTACAACAAAGCCATTGGATTTGACATTAGGGATTGAAGACTTATTAAAACCTTTTAAGAAGGTGGGTGTACCTGCACATGAAATTGCAATGATGATTTCTATTGCGTTAAGATTTATCCCAACTTTAATTGAAGAAACTGAGCGTATTATGAAAGCACAGGCAAGTCGTGGGGTTGACCTTCAGGAAGGGAAGCTGAAAGAAAAAATCATGGCTATTTTGTCACTGATTGTTCCTTTGTTTGTGTCTGCGTTCCAGCGTGCTGAAGATTTAGCCAATGCAATGGAAGCAAGAGGATATGCACCAGGACAGAGAAGAACACGTTATAAACAGTTAAAGCTTCACTTTAGAGACTATGCATTGATGCTGTGCAGTGCAGTGTTATTGGTTCTGATTTGTGTGATTGCGTTTGTGTTATGACAAGAAGGTTTAAATGTATCGTCAGTTATGACGGTTATGATTATTCTGGATGGCAGACACAGCCTAACAAGATAACAGTACAGAAAACAATTGAAAATACAATTGAAAAAATCAGTAGAATGAAAACCGGAATTACAGGGTCAGGACGTACTGATGCAAAAGTTCATGCAGCGGGACAGTGTTTTCACTTTGATACTGAGTTTTATTTGGATGCATATGGATGGAAGCGTGCATTGAATGGTCATCTTCCGAAAGATATCCACATCTTATCTGTAGAAGAGGTAAATCAGGATTTTCATGCAAGATTTAGTGCAGAAGCAAAGCGATATGATTATCTGATTAGTCTAAAGGATCAGGAAAGAAACGTATTTAACTGGCGTTATGCGTATCAGGCGACATGGCACTTAGACATTGATAAAATGAAAGAGTGCAGTAGACTGTTTGTCGGGCGTCATGATTATACATCTTTTTGTGCTAACTCTTTAGAAACAGATCCAGATCAGACAAGAACGATTTATAAGATTGAATTTCATGAAGAAGATAATCTTGTAAGAATCAGTTTCTATGGAGAAGGGTTTTTGAGATATATGGTACGTATGTTGACTGGAACCATGCTGGAAGTAGGAAGAGGAAGAATCACGATTGAAGATGTTCAGAAAATCATGGATAGAAGAGATAAAACTGCATGCAGATATAACGCAAAACCTCATGGATTGAGTCTGGTGAAGGTGTATTATGATCCAGAGGAAGTCAAAAAAATAACTGAAGAAAAATAGTGAAAAAAAGTGACTTTTTAAGTCACTTTTTTATTGACTTAAGTGTCATTTACGATTAGAATATATAGCGGACCTATGCCAGTTGTAGCCCCGGAAACTGCAAGTGGCCGAAGGAGGAAAACTATTATGCGTCAAACTTATATGGCAAATCCAAGCACTGTAACTCGTCAGTGGTACATCGTTGACGGTGCAGGGCTCACACTCGGACGTTTAGCAAGCGAAGTAGCAGCAGTATTGAGAGGAAAGCACAAACCAACTTTCACTCCTCATGTTGACTGCGGAGATTTCGTTATTGTAGTAAACGCTGACAAGATCGTCGTTACTGGTGATCAGACAAACAAGAAAAACTACTACAGTCACTCAATGTATCCAGGAGGGCTGCGCGTAAGATCAACTAGAACTATGAGAGAACAGTACACAGTTGAATGGGTTGAAAAGGCTATTCATGGTATGCTGCCTCATACAAAACTGGGTGATGTACAGCGTAAACACCTGTTTGTATACAAGGGTGCTGAACATCCACATGCAGCTCAGAAGCCTGTAGAGCTGAAGATTAAGGGCTAGTAAGGAGAAAAGACAATGGCTAAAAAGAATAACGTAACTTATATCGGAACAGGTCGTCGTAAGTCATCTGTAGCTCGCGTCTTTATGACTCCAGGTACAGGTACAATCACAGTTAATGGAAAGACTCTGGATGAATATCTGCCACTCGAAACACTGAGAATGGTAGTTCGTTCACCGCTGGAACTGACAGAAACACTGGGTACATTTGATGTAATGATCAATGTAAACGGTGGTGGATATACTGGTCAGTCTGGTGCTATGCGTCACGGTATTGCTCGTGCATTGCTTGAAGCATCTGATGACTATCGTCCAGCTCTGAAGGCAGCAGGATTCCTGACTCGTGACAGCCGTGCTAAAGAACGTAAGAAGTACGGTCTGAAAGGCGCACGTCGTGCTCCACAGTTCTCTAAACGTTAATCAAATTTACGAAAGAGACTACAAGAGATCATCCATATTTGGATGGTCTTTTTTGTTTATATAAAGAAAAAGCTAATCGTAAGGATTAGCTTAATACTGTTATATAAATTGGAATTACCGCTCTGTCAAACTGAAAGCTTGCTTTGATAATAAATCTGTTGCTGTCAGTATTCTTTCTGTTTCTGCCATATCCTTTTCAATCAATGGACGCATACTATCTTTATATTTCGATAAATCTGCCTCATGCAAACATAATAATATTCTCGGAATGTATTGTGGCTTTGCCACTCCAATCTGTGCAAGAGCTTTAATACATTGTCTTGCTGTAATCGGCTTGTCATCTGTAACGTGTGCAAGATATTCTGATATTATCGCATCAAAACGATTCTCATTATCCCATTGTGCGTTGGTAGCGAGAATATACAAAACACGGTTTCTTACCAATGACTTTGGATGGTTAAGTAGCGAAGCAAACTCATCAAAGTATTCGTACCATTCGTCAGTATCCTGACTTTCTGTAATTATTTTATTAGCAATGGCACAAGCGTATTTATCATCCTTTGCTGTCAACTTTGCAATTATGTCCTGCATTAAAACTCACCTCCAAATTCCTATTTATCTAATAGCCATCTAGCAATATCGATAATTCTAATTCCATCGCTTTGGGTTTCATCATGCTTTGTTCTTGCAATAATCATTTTGGGGTATGCATCATTGATGGATAATAGAGGTGATAGTTCTCTATCAAATGTTTCTTTTCTAGATATATCATCAGAAACTTGTATGTATGTTTTTATTCCATTTTTAATAGCTACAAAATCTATTTCTTTTTTATATAGTTGTCCGATATATACTTCATATCCTCTACGTAACAACTCGATGGCTACAATATTTTCATATAAATGACCATAATCGGTATCTTTAGAACCTAAAAGAGCAAATCTAAATGATGTATCTGCTAAATAGTATTTCATTTCGGATTCAAGGTATTTTTTTCCTTTAATATCATATCGCTTCATTGGATAAAACAAAAAACACCTACACAAATAATCGAGATAAGATCCAACGGTTTTATCGTTTGTTTTATATGTACTACTTGTTAGTTTATTTGCAATATTTCTTATTGATGCTCTTTCACCAACTGTGTCAAATAAATAGTCAACAATTTTATTAAGCAACACCTCATCTTTAATTCTGTATTTTTCAACTATATCTTTGACAACTGTACTACGGACAATTTCTAATTGATATTTTCTTTTATCTTCGATTGTTTTGTATAGATAAGAACCTGCCATACCACCTTCAAGAACATATTTGTCAAATGAATTATCTATATCTGAGGAAGGGTAATACAGTAAATATTCGTCAAATGAAAATGGATAAATATCTATTTGAAAAATTCTTCCTCTGAAAAGTGTTGCTAAATCACTAGATAAAAGAAAAGCATTTGAACCAGTTAAATAAATATCAAATCGTTCTTCTTCATGGAGACTATTTATAGTTTCTTCAAAGTCTTGACACATTTGTACTTCATCGATAAGTAAGTAATTATTTGAGTTGTCACAGTATTTAGAATCGATGTATTCATAAAGGTCATTTCCGTTTCTTAATTTCTCATATTTTTTAAAATGTAATGGAATTCGAATTACATTGTTTGTAGTTTCTCTCTCTAATATATTTGCATAAGCATCTAATAATTTTGATTTTCCAGATCTTCTTAATCCTGTAATTACTTTTATATCCGGTATATCTTTAACTGCTTGAAGCTTGTTTAAATAGTAACTTCTTTCAATTAATTTCATAGTATCACATCCTTGATTTGATTATACCACTTCGCAAAAATGAAAACAATTCAAATTTGCGAAACGAATAAATGTGTTGTTAGTGAATGTCAGTTCGTAAAAATGAAAATATCTTATAAATTCGGAATAATCGTTTGTACAAGATAAGATTAGCTTAATCTTGTTATGTGAATTGGAAGTAATCAGCTCCCAGTTATCTCCCTAATTTTATTTGCGTAGTCTTTTCCTTGGTTTATGGAAAACTCACCGTGATACAATTTAGGAAGAACATACAAAGTGCTTTCTTGTAGAGCTTGATGTATTATTTTGGCAGATTTTTTCATTATGGTATTTTCTTTTTCACCAACGAATACATGAACCTTTACAGTACATCTTCTAATAGAATCCTTTAAGGAATACAAAGAATTTGCTTGTAAAAATGAAATCATTTCTTTTTTAGATATAGCACAAGTATCTCTAAAATAACAATCAAATAAATTGGGCTTTATCTTAAGTGATTTGAATTGCAGTTTAGAAAACCATTTATTATGTATTAAACCATAGCAGCTTCCAAATGCGGGCTTAATCATAGAGTATGTTACTTTTGATGGTATAACTAGCGCGCTTTCAATGATGGCATATTTACAAATATCACTACGTTGAGATAAAATTTCCAATAAAATCTGTCCTCCTAAAGATAGACCTCCAATGAATAAAACAGTACCTTCAAAATGTATATCAATAAAGTCAATAATTTCAGTGGCATTATCTTCTATGGATGTAAAAGACTTATCACTTCCAGCGTGACCATCCAATATAGGCAGGATTACATGATAATCTTTTTGAAGTGACTTTGCTGCTTCTTCATAATTCCACCATGACAAACCGCCACCATGCAATAGAAGGATTACTTTATTGTTTTCTTTTCCGTATTCAACATAACGCATGCTTTTTTCACCTCATTTACAAATTGGACATTGTTTTTTATCTATTGGGGCAATATTCTTGAAACCATTTTTCAAATCGTGGTTTATTGAAAATGATGAATTTATATTGTTCTCCGTGTTTCATGTTAACTGTTGCAATTGGAAAGACTATCCACTTCCAAGATATTTCTTTTATTTCCTGCATCGGCAATACTAAATTTCTATATTTTTTATCAACTGTTAGCTTGTTTGTCTTGTAAGTAAGCGACTGACTATCGAGGTACAAACCTCCTCCCAGTATACCTTTATGACACAAACTACAAACAAAAGATTTCATAGAAACATTCCTCCAATTTATAGAAATCTAACTATCTCTACTATAGGCATATTTTATCATTATCAAATAATCATATAAATATGTCTGATCAATATATACTAAAAAACAAATTCTATTCATATGTATTTGCTTTCAATGGAAGAGAAATGTAGTAAGAACACATTAAGAGCACAATGTTTTTTTATAAAGAAAAAGCTAATCTTAATGATTAGCTCAATAGTTTTAGATAGATTCTTATTTGATGGGTAGTTTCAAATATTGTGAGTTAGTTGTTGATGTCTATCAATATTGCTCTACATGGGGAACCATCTGCGCCTGATAAGTTCAATGGAGCAGCGTTGAGTAAATAAACACCTTCTGTAACATCTGTTAATCGTATCCCTTCCAATATGATAACACCATTAGATAAAAGTGCGAGATGAACTGCCATTGGAGCATCTTCTGGGCCAACAGTTTGAGATTCATTGCCTAATAGCAGAATCTTTGAAGAAGTAAATAGATTTGCAGCTTCTAGCGATACAATGGCATTTCCTTTGATGAGGATTCTTTTTGCGGCTTCGGAATTTTGATTATTTGCCTTGTTGATGATTTCTGCAGCATCATTGTAAGTGACAATACCACAATGTTCTGCTACATATGCCATTCCCACAAATCCTTCTAAGCATAGCTCATCTACAGTTTTTCCATTTTTGATAAAATGAAATGGGGCATCGATATGAGTGCCGTTGTGTGCACACATATTAAACGATGTCAGATTATATAAGTCTCCATTTTCTATTGAATAAAGTGTCTTTTTTTCTGGAATTGGATCTCCAGGATAGACCTGACAGCTAAACACTTCTTGTGAAATATCATAGATTTTCATATTTTCTTCTCCATTAATGATGTGAATTGATGTGTTGATTTATGAGTCTATTATATCATTGAAGACAGAGATTATGAATGATGGAACATGAATAGTTGAAAGAAAAATGACGAATATAAACTCGTCATTGTCCTGTTAAAATTCGATTTCAAATAAGTCGCGTGGGAAGTTTGTTAAGAACTTTGCACCATCTTCAGTGACTAAAATCATGTCCTCTACACGCATATAACCTTCATTTTTAAAGAACATCTTAGGTTCACTGCAGAAGATCATTCCTGGCTGTAAAATTAAATCAGAAGTATATTTTAAGAAAGGAACTTCATGAACTTCAACACCGATATGATGTCCATTACCTCCGATTTCATCTCGTTTGAAACGCAGATATTCATAATATCCAAGTTCCTCTGCTTTGTCACAGATATATCCATACAAATCACCAAAACGAGTTACACCTGGCTTGATTTGTTCGACCATGTAGCATTGAGCTGCCTGTAGAGCTTCATATCCTTTTTTTACTAATTCTGGTGCTTTGCCGCAGTAAACAGTTCTGCCCCAGTCAGAACAATATCCCTGATCCATATAACCGATATCAAAGGCAATCATTGTACCATCTTCTAATACTCTTTCATCTTCAAAAGGTTCAATAGCCTGAGCGTTATCTGTGTTTCTCGTCTTGAAGCCGCAGGTTGGGGCAAAAGATAAATCTTGGATACCATTTAAAAGACCGTAATTGACAATCATTCTTTCAGCATCAAACATTGTCATACCTTTTTTCAGGTGCTTGCAGACATACATGACTGCATCGTCAGTAAATTTTCCCAGTTTAGTCATCTGATCGATTTCAGCTTCGTCTTTGATGCGTCGAATATCATCAAAGATTGTTTCTATGTTCTGTGTTTCGATTTCTGGATCAACCATCTTTAAAGTGTTGATGATCCATTGGTCACAGTCTCTTCCAATTCCGATTTTCTTTCCTTTGACAATGTGTTTCAATTCATCTTCAAACTGATCCATATAGCTTACAACAACATCATTCTTATTAATGTCAAAATGCTGTTTAAGTGCTGGAGTAGTTAAGATTGTAGTCTTTCCGTTTGTGTCCATGTAAACCAAAGCTTCAGGAATAATGCGTGCGCCAGCTACTTCTACATCTAAGTTAAAACAGAACCTTTGCCACATATAGCTCTTTGTTTCTGTTAGATACTGAAAATTAGCGCTGGATGCAAATAATAAGCCATCTAATCCTGTCTTCTTGAATTCTTCAAGACACTTTTCTCTTCTTTGAGTCATAATCATATTAGAAAACCTCCACGAATATAATATCATTTATCATACACCTAAAAAATGAGTTGTTCAATGAACGCCCAGACAAATATCATAAAGTGATGGGCATTTTCAGAAAAAGTTATGAAAGTGTTTTCAAGATATATAAGAAGTCAAAAAACTATTGTGATATTGATATCAAAGCAGTGATCGATGAATTGTATCTGCTTTTGGTTTGTGCTAAAATAAAAATGTATTAATATCTAAATAAAGGGGTACGGATATGAAAAAGTTAATTACTGCATTATTATGTCTGGTTTGCGGGATTGCATTAGGCGCTGTTGCTGGATGCGGTCAGGACAATGCACCAGATACACCAACAGTTTCAGTGGATGACAAGACTGATGAAGTGGTTGTTGATGTTACGGAGAACGCTAATGGAGTTGTTGCTGCAGAACAGTGGAAGGAAGAATATCCTGAAATTTATGCGAGTTTTGTAGCTAACGAAGAAAATGAATTCGTTTTTGACCATGTTGAAGAGTATCCAATGATTTCTGCTGTATATGAAGGTATGGCTTTCAATACATATTATAATGCAGCAAGAGCTCATTCTTATTCTTTGGAAGATGTTCAGAATACTGGACGTCCACATGCTTTGGCAAACTGCTTAACTTGTAAGAGTGCTGATTATACTGCAATTGTGAATAAGACTGGATTATCTGCTTATACAACAGATTTTGCTGAAATGGCTGCTAAGCTTGAAGAAGGTATTAGCTGCTACAACTGTCATGGTAATGATGTTACTGAGTTGGTTGTAACTCATCAGTATCTGACAAATGCAGTGGGTGAAGATTCAGGTGTTGCAATTGAAACACTGACTTGTGGACAGTGCCACGTTGAATATTATTTCGATAAAGAAACAAAGGCTGTAACTTTGCCTTATGGTTCAATTGAAGAAGCTTCACCAGATGCAATTTTGGCATACTTTAATGAAATGGGATTTGCAGATTATACAAATCCTAGAACTGGTACTCAGCAGATTAAAGTTCAGCATCCTGAATTTGAAACTTATACAGGTGCTGGCAGTGTTCATGCTGGTCAGTTTACATGTGCTGACTGCCATATGGGTAATGCTACAAGTGAAGATGGAACAACTTATGTTTCACATACATGGACTAGCCCATTGAATAATCCTGAATTGGTTGCTCAGAACTGTGCATCTTGTCATGCTGACTTTGAAGGTTTCGTAAAGGGTATTCAGGAAAAAGCTGAAGATCGTGTTTATGAAATTGGTTATGATTTAGAAGAACTGACAAACAAACTGGCTGCTGCTGTTGAAAGTGGACAGTACACTGAAGATGAACTGAATGCAATTCGTGCTTTGAATAGAGATGCTCAGTTCTATTGGGATTTCGTCTTTGTAGAAAATAGTGAAGGAGCTCATAACTCTAAGCTGACTCATGATTGTCTTGATAAGGCAGAAGCTTTAATTGAACAGGCAAATGGATTGTTCAAATAAGAACTAACTGTGGTTCTTCAGTCATCAGGAATCTTCGGATACCTGATGACTTTATTTTTATTGTTGATTGAAAGGAAGATAGAAAATGAAGAAGAAACTGAATTTTCTTTATTCAATGAAGTTTGGACTTGCGGTATTAGCTGTACTTGTTGCAGTTTGTGTGCTAGGAAGCTTTATTCAGCAGGGGAAAGTTGAGAATTATTATTTGAATCTGTATGGAAATCAGATTGGCTATTTGATTCTTGGATTGGGGATTGATGATGTCTTTCATTGCTGGTGGGTTATTCTTTTAGCTGGACTTCTGTGCTTGAACTTAGTGCTGTGCAGTATTGTTCGTTTTCCTATTATCTTTAAAAAGTTTAAGTCAGGATACACTGCAGATCGTTTTGAATCGCTTCCTGTATTTAGAATTGAGACAAAACTTACATCTTCTGAAGATGTGATGAAAAAACTGCAATATACGAAATCTGAGAAGTGTTCAGATGGCTGGTATGGCGTAAAAGGTAAATGGGGTATCTGGGGAAGCTGGCTGTGCCATTTGTCTTTGCTGATGATTATTATTGGATATTCTGCAGGCCAGCTACTGTCTGTAGATACCAGTATATATGGAGTTCCTGGACAGACAAAGTCTGTTGAAGGCGCTGATGAAGTGATTCAGATTACAATAGATGACTTTGAAGTGCTGTTAAGAGATGATCATACTGTGGAACAGTACGTTGCAACGTTAACAGTTGAGAATGGAGCTCATCAAGTTGTGACAGGGACATCAATGGTGAATGAACCTTTAGATGCTTTTGGATATCGTTTCTATCAAAATTCTCTTGGATGGGCTAATGTTTTGAGTGTCTATAAGGGAGAAGAACTTATTCATGAAGGAATTCTTTGTGTTGGTGAAAGTTATACATTGGAAGAGTTTCCGTTAACACTTGTACTTGCGCAGTTCTATCCTGATTTTGCAATGGTGGATGGACAGCCTATGACATTGACACCTTATCTGAATAATCCAAATGCTATCTTTGGTTTGTATTATGAACAGAATTTACTGGATATGAATTATGTGGGAATGGAAAAGGCAATCCAGGTGGATGATTATGTGTTTGTACTGCATCATCCTCAGCAGTATACATTGATTCAAGTTCTTTATGATCCAACCATGCAATTTGTTTTACTAGGTGGAATCATTATGTTATTATCATTGTATCTATCTTTCTATGTACGCTGTGAAGAGTGCTGGGTAAAGAAAGAAGATGGAAAAATAGTTGTGTATGGCTATGCGCAAAGAGGATCTGCATTGTATCAGCAGACTTTAAAACAGAAAATTAAGATGCTGGAGGAAAAAGAATCATGAATCTGACAACTGAAATTTACTTATTTTATGCAGCAGTTGCACTGTATTGCATCAGTGCAGTTTGTTATATTTTGTTTTTTGTAATGAAAAATGAAAAGTGCTGCAAAGGTGGAGAACTGACACTCTGGCTGGCATTTTTGATTCATACAGTAGCACTTGTTGCGCGTACGATGGCCGCAAAACGTTTACCTCTTACAAATCAATATGAATTTGCGACAAGTTTTGCGTGGGGAATTGCACTGGTTACATTGATCTTTAAGCGTAAATTTAATTTTAAGGCGCTGGGTGCTGTTGTATGTCCTGTTCTTGTTGTATTGATTGGTTATGCTGCCATGCAAAGTAAAGAAATCAATGAATTGATGCCTGCACTTCAAAGCAATTGGCTGTCGATTCATGTAGGATGTGCGATTATCTCCTATGGTTCTTTTGGTGTAGCATTTGGTGTAGCCTTCTTATACTTGATTCGTGAACATTTAAAAGACCGTTCTTTTGTGGATAAATATCTTCCAGATTCAGAACTTTTGGATTTGATTGGATATCGTGCAATTGCGTTAGGTTTTATCTTTTTGACACTGGTGATGATTACAGGCGCTATCTGGGCAGAAAGAGCATGGGGTCATTACTGGTCATGGGATCCTAAAGAAACATGGTCGTTAATTACTTGGTTTATCTATGCGATTTATCTTCATGTGCGTATCTCAAAAGGCTGGCAGGGAAAGAAAGCTGCATGGTTTGCACTGATTGGATTTATCTGTGTTATCTTTACATACATTGGTGTAAATACACTTATTCCAAGCTTACATAGTTATGCATAAGATCATCTTCGGATGATCTTTTTATTGTATACAATAAAACCCCCAGATAGTCTGGGGGTAAAGAAAAGCTTAAGCGGAGAGATAATGAAAAAGATCCTCCTTGCGAGTATAATGCGAATGTGGTCTGCGAAATCACAAAAGCAAGAAGAAACAAGGAGGAAAATG
>JAFULN010000065.1 GCA_017473335.1 Erysipelotrichaceae bacterium | reverse complement strand
TGATCCATAATAAAAACCTCCTTCTATACAGATCGTAGTCAATTATAGAAAGAGGTTAATACTCCATCAACTACTGGGGATAATCAGCTCCCCACCAGATGAAGTAGATGGTCCCCAAACCCAGAAAGTGGTGGATACTTTTACAAAATAAAGGGTTCTTTATGAACCCTTTATTAGTTTCTGGAACATTTCTCTGCATCAATCGCTAAAACAAGCATCAGCACATCTAATGCATTTTCTGGATAAACTACATCAATCACATAGGTATCTGTCCAGTTCATCAACTCTTTAGAAACAACTGCGATTTCTTCACCTGAGTGATTCACTATTTGATAGTCCCACTCAAAGAAATCCCCCTGAACATCCCAGCCTTTATAGTCAATATGATAAGAAGGAGAGAAAAAAGAAAACTCTCTTGAAATAGATCCTATATGTTCATCGTGCTGATATACATGAAAAACCGGTAAAAAGGAAAGAAGCTTCTGTTTCAATGTAGCAACATGTTCACCATACTGATTCATCACATGCAATGTATGTCCTAAAGCTAATTGCCCTTCTACTGTAAATACGGTCTGATTCGCTTCATCATAAATATCGTAGCTATCCAGCCAGCTGAAAAATCTTTGTTTAAATAACAGTTTCATATCATCACTCCCGTCGTTTCTATTATCATACTTTATCTTTTGATCATATTAAAGAAATTAGATTCAAATTTCCTCTAGTTTTCAATATTATTGATGAAACTGTTGAAATTCTTTTTTAAATCATGTTCAATAAACTTGGAGGAATTAGTATGAACAAGAAAAACTGGTTAGACGGTATTACAGGTATCGTTTTTGATTTTAATGGGACATTAGTCTTTGATGCTCATCTTCATGTTCTATCATGGTCAGAAATATCTTTAATGCTGACTGGAAAAGAAATGAGCGAAGAAGAAAATCGCCAACTAAGCGGAAAGAATAACGCTGTCATCATTCAAATGATGCGCCCTGAACTCACCCCTGAACAAAATAAAGAATATTCTCTAAAAAAAGAAGCTGTTTATCGAAAGATGGTTGTTGAACAGAACCTTCCATTAGTTCCAGGCACAATTGACTTATTTGATTATCTTAAACAAAATAATATCCCATTCACTATCGCAAGCGCATCGATCAAAGAGAATATTGATTTCTTTGTAGAATATTTTCACTTAAGCAACTGGATGAATCCTGAAAATATCCGCTATGATGATGGTACATATGCAGATAAGATTCAAATGTTTAAGGATGCAGCTGCTGCAATTGGATCACCTGTTGAATCTACACTTATTTTTGAAGATTCTCCAACAGGCATTCGCTGTGCACATGAGGCAGGCTTTAAGCACATTATTCAAATCAAAAAAGACAAAAATTCACCATCTATAGATCATACAAAGATGTCTATCTTAGACTTTACTGAACTTCAGTAAAGTCTTTTTCATTAAGAAAAAGAGGGTTCCTTTACAAACCCTCTTTGCTTTAAGTATTCTGATTGTTTTCCATCAGTCACCCTGTTTTATCAACTTTACGAATTGACTGACTATATTTCACAATTTATTTGTGGAACCCTTTCATGTCCATTGGCTTATCCTCTACCAACACTACTTTCTTTGATTCTAAGTGTTTTAGTTTCCTCAATCAGCTGTGTTACACTGATCAGGAAACGGCTTAAATTTCTTTTAGAATCTCCTTCATATAGAATATCCTCCTATATTTCTTTTGTTACTTACAGTATATCCCTTTTCTTTGATATAAACAGTCTATTTTTATATTTTTTTCTATGTTATAATTTATTTGTTGGGAGTCGATGAACTCCTTTTTTAATGAAGAAGACCTCATCATTGAGGTCTTCTTCATTTTACTATAAAGGGGATAGAATTATTGGCTAACTTCATAGGGGAGATGAGTTAACCTGCAAGCTATTATTTCTTGCAAGATTAGAATACACAATTTCTATCGTAAAAATGTGTAGAGACTGTGTGAAATTATGTATTTTCATATTCAAAGAAAAAAGACCTTTATTGGTCTTTTCTCTTTTTAAGAAAGGGATAGAAATATGACAGATAAGTTATTAAGGGGATTAACTTATCTACAATGATATTCTATCCAAAAGTTTGCGTTAAACTATCAAATGAAAATGTGAAAATATGTTATTTGAATTCATCTTTTAGTTTATCCAAAGCTTTTTGCAGCTTTGTAATTGAATCAATTCCACAAATCAAATCATCATCTTTCTGATCATTCCCAAAAAGTACAACCTCACAAAAAGCCCCTGTTTCTTTCTCTGTATACACTCCTTTTAAAGTCAATTCATTATAAATCAACTGAATCACAGAATCTGCATCTTCCACAGTGTAATTCATCAAATAATCTTTTTCTGAGATAGAAAGAATCTCTGTTTTTGATTCTGATGCACGAGTTCCATTCTCATCAAAACCTTTTTCTTTCATTGTATCAACTGAAAGATTCAACATCTCTTTATAAGTTGGATAGTCTTCCTTAAGAAGTTCTGGAAATGCAGGTATTTCATTAGAATAAGTTAATGTCATCATTGGTAAATCTGAAAAATACAAACGCACCTGATCCATCTTTTGATCAGAAGATACTTTCATCCAGTAATCAATATTGTCTGTTGCAATCTGAAGACTTCCTTCCTCAGCACCTGAAACACGCTGAAAACTTCTGTTTTGTACCAGTTCAACTGGATTTTCGGCACATTCTATCATCGTTAATAATTCTTGATCACTCAATAAGTCATTCTTCATTTCCACCACAACAGAATCATCTGATTTAGTTAGACATAAAATACGATCATCAAGTATTTGTATCCATTGCGTATACCCTGATTCATGAAGAATCATCTGGTTTAATTCCTCATCCTTTTTCATAATCAACGTCATACTTGTTCCTGATACCGGCTCAATATACACTGAATAATCTTCTTCCATACGAGCATTCATTGCCTGTTGTGCCTGAAGATAAATCATTTGATCAATTACATGCTTCCCCTGCAAAGACACCGCCTGATGTATAGAAACAGCTCCACCCTGTGAAATACATCCACTTAAAAGAAAAAGAATTATCATGAATATTCCTATCTTTTTCATCAGGTTCACCTCCAGTTTTATTTATACTAGCACCTATATGTGTTCAAAACGTGATGTCATTTGTCGAACTGTTATTATTCATAGATTTTCATGACAAAAGAAAAAGGATGACAATTGTCATCCTTTAAATGTTGAAGTAAGGTTAAACTTACTGAGCATTTGCTGCAGCAGCAGCACCTGCGATACGTCCGAATACAACGATATCAGCAACTGCGTTACCACCCAGACGGTTAGCACCGTGTACACCACCAGTTACTTCACCAGCAGCATACAGATTATCGATTGCATTACCATTAGTATCCAGTACTTCAGTGTTAGTGTTGATTACAACACCACCCATGCAGTGGTGGATACCTGGATTGATCTTAACAGCATAGTAAGTTTCATCCAGAGTATTCTTGAATGAGTTACGTCCGAATTCTTCATCATTCTGGTTTGTTACAGCTGTATTCCAAGTTGTGATTGTAGCTTCCAGAGTTGCAGCATCAACACCGATAGCAGCAGCCAGATCAGCCAGAGCCAGACCTTCAGAAGCAGCACACAGACCCTTAGTTACATAACCAGCATATGTTGCAGATGCATCATACATTTTCTGGTCAAAGATTACCCATGCATATCCGCCAGTCTGTTCAAGAACAGCAGCAGATACAACGTCACGAGTTTCATCTTCGTTTACGAAGCGAACACCTTCCTGGTTAACACAGATAGCACCATCACCACGAATTGATTCAGTGATCAGTGAAGTGTTTCCAGTTTCTGGATTTACATATACAGTTGGATGAATCTGAATCTGTTCCATATCAACAGTAGCAGCACCAGCAGCAATTGCCATTTCAATACCGCTACCATCAACAGTAGAAGCATTTGTAGATACGAATCCAGCCAGAGATGGCTTATTAGCAACAACCATATCCAGGTTACCACCGAAACCACCAGATGCCAGAATTACGCTGTCAGCATTGATAGTGTAAGTAGTTTCACCCTTAACAGCCTTGATACCTGCAGCAGCGCCGTCAGCCATGATGATTTCAGTTGCCTTAGTTTCAGTCATGATTTCAACACCCAGGTTCTTGCAGTTTTCTTCCAGCAGTGGAACCATGTAAGCACCAACGCTTACCATCTTACCTTCAGTATTTACAGCCTTATGAGCACGGTTTACAGAAGCACCAGACAGAGTACCAACCATAGTCAGAGTCAGTGGAGTTGGCAAAGAAGCCAGCCAGTCAATTGCAGAAGCACCACCATTAGCCAGTGTAGTAACCAGATCAATGTTGTTTACGCAGTAACCACCAACCATTGTATCCAGTACAAACAGTTCTGGAGTATCAAAGTATCCTTCTGGATTTGCTTTCCAGTCTTCATACTGCTTTTCAACAGTAGCAACCAGTTCAGCCAGTTCAGGATAAGCCTTAGCCTTTTCAATACCAGCCAGCAGCTTAGCTTCCTGAGCAAATTCTACATCCTTCTGTACAGAAGTAGCAGCAGCGTTCATACCACCTGTTGCACGTGAAGTGTTACCACCAACGATTGCGGCAGATTCAACGATAATAACAGTCTTACCTTCCTGAGCAGCAGTGATAGCAGCAGTCATACCAGCACCACCAGCACCAACGATAACTACGTCAGCTTCCAGTGTCTTTTCACCAGCTTCATCAGCAGACTTAGCAGTCAAATCTTCAGCCTTCAGACCAGCAGCTTCCAAAGCAGCAGTAGCAGCAGCTACAAAAGCTTCAGAAGAAATTGTTGCACCAGCAACAGCATCAACAGCCAAAGAGTTAGTAGCCAGTACCTTTTCACTCAGTACATCAATTGCAGCTTCACCGATACCATCAGTTTCAGAAGAAGTTACATTAACAGCAGTAATAGTTTTGTTTTCATCCAGAGTCAGTTCAACAGTTACATCGCCGCCGAAACCTTTAGCTGTACCTGTGTAAGCGCCTGCTTTGAATGAATCTTTGCTTCCACATGCAACCATAGTCATCATGAGCATAGCTGCCAGAAGCACCTTAGCAAACTTTTTCATTTTCTTTTCTCCTTTTTTTCCTTCCCTTTCGGGCATATCATAGTATATCATCTTTTTTCACAATTTCAACACATTTTGTTAACGAATGCACAAGTTATTTTACTGACCTTTTTCACAAGATATCTTAACTAATTGTGCATACATTCAGTCATTATATAAACAGCAGCAGGATTTCCTGCTGCTGTTTCATTTATTTAATCTGTGATTTTAGATAACTGAAGATAAATCCATCAATATCTCCATCCATAACATTTTGTACACTACCCATTTCATAGCTTGTACGATGGTCTTTTACCATTGTATATGGACAGAATACATAAGAACGAATCTGTGAGCCCCATTCGATATTCTTCTGTTCACCGCGAATTTCAGCCAGTTTTGCTTCCTGTTCTTCAATCATGCGCTGATACAGCTTTGATTTCAGCATATTCAAACAGCGTTCACGATTTTGAATCTGAGATCGTTCTGTCTGACAGGAAACCACAATCCCAGTAGGTTTGTGAGTCATGCGAACTGCACTATCTGTCTTATTGATATGCTGTCCTCCAGCACCTGATGCACGCATTGTAATAACATCCAAATCTTTTTCTTCGATCACAATTTCGATATCATCAGAAAACTGCGGCATAACATCCAATGATGCAAAAGAAGTATGACGTCTTCCTGAAGAGTCAAATGGTGAAATACGCACTAAACGATGCACACCTTTCTCTGCCTTCAGATAACCGTAAGCCATATCTCCTTCAATCAGGATACTACATGACTTAAGTCCAGCTTCTTCGCCTTCCTGATAGTCCAGTACAGTGATTTTAAAACCTTTCTTTTCTGCCCAGCGACTGTACATTCGATACAGCATTCCTGCCCAGTCCATACTTTCTGTTCCACCTGCTCCTGGATGAAGTTCCAAAATTGCATTGTTTTTATCATATGGATGAGATAGAAGTACATTGATTTCAAAACTTTCAAACTGCTTCATTGTTTCTAAATACTCTTCTTCTAGAAGCATCATCAGTTCTTCATCAAAATCCTTCTTCAACTCTTCTGCTGTTTCGCAGCAAGAATCCATCTGATTTTTTGTCTTTTCATAAGATGTAATCAGATTCTTAAGAAAATTTGTTTCTTTGATGATATTTTGCGCTCTTTTCTGATCATTCCAGAAATCTGCTGCATTCATCAATTCTTCATTCTCTTTAATTTTGTTGTGCTTTGCATTCAAGTCAAAGAGAGTCGCCTAACTGGCGCAGCTTTTCGCCGGAGGCCATCAGGCTTGTTCGAATTTCAAAGAGTTCCATACTTATCGTTTCCCCTTTTTCTTCTTCTTTTTATGCTTTACAGCTGTTGTTTCTTCTGTTTCAGGTTCTGTTTCTTCATTTGTCTGTGCAGCCACTGGTCTTTGCTGAACGACAACTCGTGCATTCAGACAGAAATTCACAATTTCCTGCGAAATACGTGCCATCATATCCTCAAACAACTCATATCCTTCAGAAACATAAGCTTGAAGCGGATTTCCTTCTGCATAAGAACGCAGATGAATTCCTTCTCTTAATTTTGACATAATATCAATATGATTTACCCATGCACGGTCAATCACCTTCAATACCATTGTCTTTTCAAGCGGCAGTACATACTGAAGCACTGGTCCAATCTTTTCCTGGTACATATTCCATGCAGCATCAGAACACAATGGAGTCATTTCTTCAACACTCTTGCCTTCCAGCTGTTCCTTAGTCACTCCGTCCTTGAATCCCATCTTGTCTAATGTTTCAATCAAGTCTTCAATGTGCACAACAGGTACTTTTCCAGTTGTATCTGTATTTGAGTTCACAGCTTTTTCAATCACACGATTGAACATATCATGAACAATTTCATGTACATTTTCATTTTCCAGAATAAAATTACGCTGTTCATAGATAATTTCACGCTGCTGACGCAGTACATCATCATATTCCAAAAGTGTTTTACGAATATCAAAGTTATGTCCTTCCACACGTTTTTGTGCTGATCCAATAGATTTTGTGATCATCTTAGATTCAATTGGTACATCACCCAGCTGTGCAAACATGCCTTCCATACGTTCTGAACCAAAACGAACCATCAAATCATCTTGTACGGAAACAAAGAATCTTGAATAGCCTGGATCTCCCTGACGTCCTGAACGTCCACGCAGCTGATTATCAATACGTCTTGATTCATGACGTTCTGAACCTAGCACTGCCAGACCTCCAATCTCACGAACACCTTCACCCAGCTTAATATCTGTACCACGTCCAGCCATGTTGGTTGCAATAGTAACTGCCCCTTTCTGACCAGCACGCTTGATAATTTCAGCTTCACGCAGATGATTTTTTGCGTTCAGTACTTCGTGTGGAACTTTTCTGCTTTTCAGCATCTTAGAAATAAATTCACTTGTTTCAACCGCAATCGTACCTACCAATACTGGCTGTCCCTTTTCATGACATTCAATTACTTCTTGAATCAAAGCTTCAAACTTAGCTTTTTTTGTTCCATAGACCGCATCAGGATAATCTATACGTGCAACTGGACGATTCGTTGGAATCTCAATAACACGCATATTGTAAATCGACTTGAACTCTTCTTCTTCTGTCTTTGCAGTACCAGTCATCCCTGATAGTTTTGTATACAATCTAAAGAAGTTCTGATATGTAATAGTAGCCAATGTACTTGTTTCCTGTTTAATGCTGACGCCTTCTTTTGCTTCAATCGCCTGATGCAAACCATCTGAATAAGCACGTCCCTTCATCAAACGTCCTGTAAACTGGTCAACAATCACAATTTCATCATTGTCCACAACATATTCTACATCTTTTGCCATGATAAAGTTTGCCTTTAAAGCTTGTGACAAATGATGCACCAGCTGTGTATTTTCCAATTCATACAGATTGTTTACCTTAAAGGCTCTTTCTGCCTTTTCAACACCGGCTTCAGTCAATGTACATACTCTTGACTTGACATCAATTTCATAATCTTCGCCTTCAGTCAAACGCTTTACAAATTTATCTGTCTGAATGTACAGATTAGCAGTTTGTTTCTGCCCTCCTGAAATAATCAATGGTGTTCTAGATTCATCAACCAAGATAGAGTCTACTTCATCCACCAGTGCAAAGTTCAACCCACGCAGTACACGATCCTGTACTCGAGTTACCATATTGTCTCTCAAATAATCAAAACCAGCTTCTGCATTCGTTGTATATGTAATATCGCATGCATACGCAGCTTTCTTCTGAGCTGGTGAAAGTGAACGCAGATTCAGACCTACTGTTAATCCAAGGAAACGATGAATCTGTCCCATCCAGCTGGCATCACGTTCTGCCAGATATTCATTCACTGTAATGACATGAGCACCTTTACCTTCCAAGGCATTTAAATACACTGCCATAACAGAAGTCAGAGTTTTCCCTTCCCCTGTCTTCATTTCAGCTATATCACCATTGTGCATCGCAATTGCACCCATGATCTGTACAAAATAAGGATATTCTCCAATAACTCTGCGGGCAGCTTCACGTACAACTGCATATGCTTCAGGAAGCAGATCGTCCAATGTTGCACCCTTCGAAAGACGTTCCTTAAATTCAAGCGTTTTCTCTTTCAGCGCTTCATCACTCAACGCTTCCATTGTTTTCGCATAAGAATCAACCTGATGAGCTTTCTTTTCAATCTCTTTCAGGATTTTTTTATCAACGTTAAACAGCTTATCAATAAATGTCGCCATGTTACGCCCTCCTAACTGTTCAATTATAGCATAGTTTTCTTTCTAAATTATGGATTTTTATGTGATTAAAGCACAAAAGGGCTATTTATACGCCCTTTTTGTGTTTATAGCTTCACAATGTGCTGTGCCTGAACTCCTCTTTCAGTTTCAACTGGATTAAATTCAACAGATGCCCCTTGTTCAATATCCTTGAAACCTTCCATGACTAGCTGAGAATAATGAAAGAAAATATCTTTTCCAGATTCCGCCCTAATGAATCCATAGCCTTTTTCTTTACTAAACATTTTGACTTTGCCTAACATACAATATCCTTTCTGCCTTTACTTTAAATTTTAACTACATGCTGTGCCTGTAATCCCTTTTGATTTTCAACACAATCAAATTCTACACGCTGACCTTCATCCAGTGTTTTATATCCTCTTTGTGCAACTTGTGAATAATGCACAAAGACATCTTTTCCTGAATCTGCCGCAATAAATCCATAGCCCTTTTCTGCATTGAACCATTTAACTTTTCCTGTCATGCCCCTACCTCCTTTCAGATATTTTTAGTATATGCGCCGATGAATGCGTCTTTTGTCGAAATCGGACAAAAGTTTAGGATGTATCGCAGTGCAGAGTGCTTCTTTTACCCTGTCTTTTCCCAAAAGCTCCTGCATTGCTAAAAGAGTACTTCCTGTTGTTGCGATATCATCAATGAGTATCAGTTTTTTTCCCTTAGGAATCATCGTTTCATCCACTATCATACTCTTTGCAATCTCTTTGCGTTTTGACAATGAACCTGTTTTCTGATTCACATCTTCAATCTTTTTAAAACATTCAACAATTGGAATCCCACACTGTTCAAACATCTTTTTTACATGATGAAATCCTCTTTTCGCTAAAGCTTCTTCACTGCTTGGCGCACATAGAAATACACAATGATAGTAATGCAGAAAAATCCAGTCCTTCACTTCAGAAAGAAACATATCCTGCAATGCTTCATCCATGCATTCCTTATATTGAATTAAACAATCACTGAAAAAAGCATCATATTCATAAAATCCAGTCAGCTTTAAATCATGTATCTGTATCGTTTTCCTTTTGATTTTCAAAGAACGGCGACATACTGCACATAAACAATCTTTGACAATATACTGTATTAAAGACTGTGTATCATTGAGTTTCACTTGACATAATAGACATCTTTGTGTTGTTTGCATAGTTAATCATCTGAATACTTTCATCAACCTTTCTACTCCTTGAAAAACACAGAAACAGACAGTCTCCATCTGGGCGAGAAGCTTTTCTTCCTACTCTTCCAGCAATTTGTATTAAAGATGCAGATGAAAAAGTAAGATGATCAGCATTCCAAACACAAACATCAATTCCTTCAAAAGTAACTCCACGTTCCAGAATGGTTGTACAAATCATTCCTGAAATCTTCTTTTGTTTCATTTTTGTGATAATCCCATCTTTATCTTTCGTTTTGGATGTACAGCACTTTACATTGAAACGACATTTTAGAAACACTGTCATTCTATGTGCATCTTTAATCGTAGGTACAAAAATCAAAAAAGGTATGCCTTGTTTTACTCTGTTTAATACCCAGCAAAAAACATAGAAATACGAAAATACAGGTAAACAATAAACTGAAACAGGAACAGGAAGATTATAACCATGAGGACGTGAAAAAAGCTGAAGTACATGACAGTTTTCTAATAGTTTTGAATCAGGTGTTGCGCTAAGATACAACATAGTCCCTTTACAACTGTTTCTAACTATTCCCTGAAGTACAGGATTTCCATCATAAGGAAAGGCATCTGGCTCATCCACAATGATATGATCAAACTTTTTTTCAAAGAAGCGATAACACTGATGTGCTGTCATAATCAACAAATCTCCATCTATATCTCGAGTATAACCTTCACATACAGGAATCACTTTACATTGAAATGCCTGCTGAAATCTCTCTGCCAGCTCTAAGACGACTTGTCTTCGCGCAATCACAATGGCTACACGCTTTTTTTGATTAAGACATTGCTGAATAAATTCCATGCATAATTCTGTTTTCCCTGCACCTGTTACTGCCCAAACTAAAACATCCTTTTCTTTCATTTGTTTACAAATCTGTCTTGAAATTATCTTCTGATGATCTGTCAACTCAAAATTTAATCGATATTCTGAATCTAAGTCTGCAGGATAATCATCCCAGTTTTCCTGTCTAGTTTCCGACAACAGTACTCTAGAAAATTTGATGCATGCACGGCAATACCAGCCTTTGCTTCCTTGATAAAACAAGTCTATATCCGTGTTTCCACAGCGTGGACATCTGTTTTGTTCCACCTTGATCACCTGTATTTATGATAGCTTATTTTAAAAAATCGTGTGTTGCAGATGTGTCTCATTATGTACTCAAAAAAGTCCCAATTTGTTTCAAAATAATCTTCTTATCCACAGTACTTATCCATATTTACTGTTTTATCCACAATTGAACATATAAAAAAAACAGCCTGATTACAGACTGTTTAATATTTTTCCACATTGTGGATATATTGTTTTCTACTGTTGAATTGCTTTTGTTTTCCAAGTTCCTTTTCGATATGCCATCACGGTAATCAAGGCACCTAAACACCATGAAATCAAAAGAGAAATAAAGAGGCTTTCTGGTGCTCCTGCAGGAAGTGCTTCACTTTTTGTAAAATGAACCATTGCATAGGCTAAAGGAACGCGCGTTACAACTGTTGTAATGATGGAAATCCACATTGGTGTCATCGTATCTCCGGCACCTCTCATGATTCCTGAAAGTGCCTGTGTGACAGCTACTGCAATATATCCAACTGCCAGAATACGCATCATTTTCATACTCAGTGCAACCAGTTCTGCAGTATCTGTAAAAGCATACATCAAATGACTTCCAAACACCAGAATTAATAACGTAATCGTCGTCGATACTGTAACTGAAATCAATGTTCCCTGTTTGCTTCCTTCTATCACACGATCATATTTTTTAGCCCCAACATTTTGTCCAGCAAAGGTTGTCATTGCATTTCCAAAGCTGAAATTAGGCATCATGGCAAATCCATCCACACGCATAACAATGACATTTGCTGCAATGAGCGCTTCTCCAAAACTATTGGTTAGTGACTGTACCATAATCATGGCCATTGACATAATCGCCTGTGTCAGTCCAGATGGAAGCCCTAAGCGAATCAATGTCAAAGACTGATGCTTGTTGGGAATCAAAAGCTTTGTGTTTAATTCAAACATATCTTTCATTTTCATCAGTTTCAGCATACACAAGATTGCAGAGACGGTCTGTGCAATAATTGTTGCCCACGCTACTCCTGCAACACCCATATTTATTACTGATACAAAATACACATCCAGTACAATATTAATTACTGTCGCAACTAAAAGATAAATTAAGGCTGAAACTGAATCTCCTAATCCTCTTAATATTCCACTTAAAATATTATAATATGCTGTTCCACCAATCCCAATCAACAAAATCACCAGATATGACTGACACCAGTCAATAATACTTTCAGGTGTTTGAAGCAGCTCTAACATTGGACGGATAAGAAACATCCCTGCAGCCATCAACACAATCGTTGATACAGCAGTTAATGTAATACAGCTCCCTATCGTCTGTGAAAGTTCCTCTTTCTTTCGAGCACCATGATATTGGGATACCATAATCCCGACTCCTACTGAAATCCCAATAAACAGAACCAGAAGAAGATTATAGATTGGGCTAGAACTTCCTACTGCTGCAAGTGCATTATCTCCTACATACTTTCCAACAACAATACTGTCAACTGTACTGTACAGCTGCTGTGCAATATTACCTATCAGCATCGGAATCGCAAACAGCACAATTTTCTTTCCTGGCGAACCTTCTGTCATATCCGAAGGGGCAAATAACTGTTTTAACTTCATTTTCTTCCTCCAAAACATAATATATTTATTTTACAGGAAATCTTATTAAGATACTATCATAAAATAGAAAACTGCAGATTATTTCTGCAGTTTTAAATCTTGAGGATTTGTAATTTTAATGTTCTGATAATCACCAGGAACAATATGTACAGGAACATCTGTACACAATTCAACACAGCTTGCATCATCACTCACTTCAATCTTTAAATCAAATGATTTCTGATAAGCCTGCTGAATCAGAGATGTTTTAAATGCCTGAGGAGTCTGTGCATTCCATAAAGCGGAGCGTTTAGGAGTTTGTACGACCACACCATCTTTTACAACTTTAATTGTATCAACACAAGGAACCGCCAATAAACATGCATCACAATGAGTTAAACACGCTTTGATATCCTTTAGATTCTTTAAAGTTACATAAGGTCTAGCTCCATCATGAATCATGACCACTTCATTTGTAACACACTTCAATCCTTCAAACACAGAAAGAGAACGCGTGGATGATCCCTCTGCCAGCTTGATTTTATCTGAACCATGAATACGCTTAAAATTCTCTTTTTGTGTCACTACAATAATCTCGTTACAATCCGGATCCTGTTCAAAAACTGAAATTGTTAAATCCAACACTGTTTTATCCTCAAAAATAGGATAAAACACTTTATTATACCCTAGATTCATACGTGATCCAGACCCAGCAGCACAAAGAACACAAGAATATTTCATACATATCATCTCCTGTTTTTAAGATACCACAATCCATAGCTGTTCGTCTACTCAGTGATTTATACTCATTTCATTTGTGTTAAAAAAGCCTATACTTTGTTTTATCTGATCGTACTGAAACACAATCATAACGCCTTTAATGATACATGTATCCGGCAGCATTGAAAAAACTTCTTTAGTCTTCTTTTCCAGCAAGTCTTTTAAATCTTGACGCAAATGTTGAACACTCGTAAACCAAAGTACTTGAAAATGGCTGTTTTTCAACTTCTGATAAATCAAGTTCAAACATTCATTGAAACTAAACGAATCAAATAAAGAAGCATCCATCTTTACAATTTCTGCATGTAAATAATTCTTTAAGCTTTCTTCTATCAACAAAGCCTGTTGAATATTAACTAATTCAAATATTTCAATCCCATGATACTGCAAAACTTGATTCAACATCTTTCGCCAAAGTTCCATATCCTGTTGATTCAAACTGTTTTTGATTTCATATTGAAATTCAGATATTCCATTTTCTATATCTACTGGCCATTGAGTCATTTGTGATGCAGCCTGTTTAAGTGTTTCTATACTCACCAAATCCTGAGAAAAACATTTGGTTATTGCACAGCTCATATCTAGCAAATCAATTGCTTTATCTGGAAACTTACGTTCAGGAAACAGATATTTCGCATGATGAATACATTCTTTTAAAAGTCCTCTTTGAAGCTTTACCTGATGATGTTCACAAAGATCTTTTGCCTTTTCTTTCAAAATATCAAGAGTCATCTGTTCATCTGGTTCACTGATATCAATACGTACAAAACGTCTTTGAAGTGCTTTATCATTTTGTATCCATCGTTCATATTCCTGATGAGTCGTTGCACCTATCACTTTAAAACCTTCTCTTGCTAAGACAGGTTTCAGTACAGAAGCCACATCTAATGAACCTTCTGCTTTTCCGGCACCAACGATTAAATGAAGTTCATCAATAAATAAGATGATCTTCTTTTCTTTTTTCAGCAAGTCTAAAAGATACTGCATTTTCTTTTCAAACTCACCTCGATATTTTGTTCCAGCAACCATCATATTGACATTAAGTTCTGCAACGATATAGCCATACAGCTGTTCAGGAACTTGTTTCTTCTCAATTCTTCGCGCAAGTTCTTCAACTATCGCTGTCTTACCAACACCCGCTTCTCCTGTAAGTACACAATTTGATTTTTCCATGCGCATGAGCACATGAATCATGGACTGTAGTTCTTTTTCTCTTTGTGTTACTTTTCCTTTTCTTAAAATAGAACTTTGGTTTAAATTTTTTAACTCTTGAATTCCATGAAATATATCTATCTGATTTAACTCATCAATCAACTGCTCAATCACAATTCCTGATCGTCTCAATAATTCTAGTGCTACATTGTTTTCTTTCTGCAGCAAAGAACTGCTTAATTCATCAATACTGACTTCTTCATGATGTTTGTGATAAGCTTTTTCTTCTGCATCTTTTAAGATACGATTCAATGTACTTGTATATCCTTTTTGAACTGAAGAAGCATCAAATCCAAATAGAATTTGTACTTCATGTGTAATACTTTGATCTGTAATCCCTTCACGATTCAACAGTTCAGTCAACTTTGCATCCTTGATTTTTAATATTCCAATCAAAAGATGTTCTGTACCTACACTTGTATTACAGCATTCTTCTGCCGCATGACAGGCATGCATTAAAGCTTGCTGAACCTGATACGAATAGCTGATATCCACATCTTTCATCCTTCCTGTGATTTCAGTGTATGTCTTTTCTTTTATTGTTTGCGCACACAGCTTTTAAATTTCAGGGAAAATATGGAGAACATTTGAAATCTTTGAATTATAATAGAATCAGGAGGAAACATCATGAAAATAACAACAAGACAAGGTGATTATGGTTTAACAGATATTCATGGAAAAAGAATTTCTAAAACAGATTTAATAATGGAAGTGATTGGTGAAATTGATACACTAATGGCACAGTGCATTGTCTGCAGTGCACAGGATGATACATATCGCTTGGATATGATGCAGATTGTAGAAGATTTAACAACGATGTGTTCCTATATCACAGAATACACTCCTGAAGTTGATTTTACTGTACATCTCAACTGGATTACTAATCGAATTCATGCACTGGAGCCTAAAGAGATGAACTTTCAGTTTGTGTACCCATTCACTTCTTTAAAAGCTGCACAGTACAATCTTGCTAGAACTTATGCACGTACTGCAGAAAGAAAGTGTTTTATGCTAGCAGAAAAGAGAAGTCTTGATGCCAATGCACTAAAATATATGAATCGTCTTTCTGATTTGTTTTTTATCATGACTGTCAATTCGTATGAAAAATAAAAAAATTATACTTATTGCAGCACATGATCGAAAACATGTGATTGGATGTCAAGGGAAAATGCCCTGGCATTTTCCAGATGATTTAAAACATTTTAAACAAGTTACTGAAGGTCATTGTGTCATCATGGGCAGAAAAACATTTGAAGCTATTGGAAAAGCACTACCAAATCGTCAGAATATTGTTTTAAGTCGTAGTAAAGAGTCTTCTTTTGAGGGATGTCAAACTGCCAAATCACTGATAGAGGCGATAGAAATTGCAGACAGTGAAATCATCTATATCATTGGTGGTGCACAAATCTATGCACAGGCAATAGAGTTGGCAGATAGCTTAATTCTTACAGAAATTGATGCTGAATTTAAAGGAGATGCTGTATTCCCTGATTTCAATAAAAGTCTTTATGAAGAAAAAACTCTTCAAGTATTTACTGCTCCATATCACGCAAAAATCAAAAAATATAGAAAAAAGTGATCGAAAGATCACTTTTGTGTTTTTTGAATCATTGTTTTATAGAAATCAACACCCATTGGAAGAGTCCCCTGATAAATATTTTCATTCAGTGTATGAATACTTCCATACTGTTGTCCATCAATATACAATGGCGCAAAACGAATGCAGTTGTCACAGATACGACTGTAATACTTGGCATCTGTACCACCTGTCATTACATATGGACTTACTCCAATGCCCGGATATATTTCACCAATGGTTTCTTCTACCAGTTTGAATTCAGGCTGCTTATAATCCACAATTGGACAAGGTGCATCCTGATAAAGAACTTCTGCATCAATATCAAATTTCTTTGCAACTTCTGTGATGATACGAATGCTTTCCTTGTTGTCCTGATGATGAATAAATCTCATATTTCCTACAACATAAGCTTCATGAGGCAGTACATTCGCTCCCTGTGATCCTTCTGCCATTGTAAAGGCAAGAGTTGTACGTAGCATTGCAGCAGCTGCAGAACTTACTGCAGGCAAAACAACAGGCATCAACGGCTTAAACAGCCACATATTTCCAAATAGAAATCTCATTCCAAAATCCATATTTGGTGCAAATCGACTAAACATTTCCGCTACTGTAGACGTATATTCCGATTTAAATGGATAATGTTTTTCACAATATGCCATAAATTGTCCTAAACGAACAAGAGGTGTATTTTTTGTTGGTGCACTGGAATGTCCACCTTTTCCTTTGGCAGTAAATTTCACATCCCCATAGCCTTTTTCAACGACCCCAACCATTGCATAAGTACCATTCACACCACCTACAGGCTTTTCAATGATCATTCCACCTTCATCAAGAACTAAACGACATTTAACTCCTTGTTTGACCAAATAATCAACGGTTGCAGGAGCACCATCACCACTCCACTCTTCTGTACATCCACTGGCGATATATACATCACCTGATGGCTTATACCCACTTTCAATCAGTTCCTCTACAGCACTGAGCATACACATCAAAGATGCTTTAGTATCTACAGTACCCCTTCCCCAGACTCTTCCAGTTTCATCAATATGTCCACTGAAAGGTTCATGTGTCCAAGTTCCTGTTGCCTCTACGACATCATGATGACTCATCATTAAAATTGGCTCAGCATTTCCCTGACCCTGCCATTTAAACAACAAACTGCCATGAAACACATGTTTTTCACACTGATGATGAACATTAGGAAACAATTCTTCCAAAAGCTCATGAAACTCATAAAACTTTGTACGATCTTCCTGATTTCTACATGAAATTGTTTCTTTCTGAACCATCTTCGATAATAGTTTCCCATACTTTTCTGCACGTTCACTTGTATCTAAATAAACTTTTGCCTCTTTTGCACTTGTTGGTTTCATCAACAATGTTCGAATCAGTGCAATCACCAGTAAGATACAAATGATTCCCAATAATCCTAATAATATATTCATTTCTATTCTCCTAAAGAAGATTCTTTTTATACAGCACAAAACCAATCACAAGTGCAAGTGCACCACTAGGAATCAATAAAACACTTGTTTGTGAAATCATTGAAGGTACAAAAACACACAGCAAGCTCATCAAAAGTAAAGGTACTGCTGCAATCTTTGGACTCTTCACAAAATACTTGAGTCCTAATGCTCCAAATAAAGCAGGGACTACGTTATTAAATGCAGGCAACAAAGCCTCATTTTGAAGAACAGGCTGAAGTGGCACTAAAAGAATAACGCCCGCTACAATCACAAGTGTTGTTACAATGGCACTGACAGCTACAGATATTGTAGAAATGATTTCATGTTCAATCGTTCCTGACTCAGTCTGGGCTATTTCTTTGGAATTCATTACAACAGGTATCTTCATATTTGTTACATTACCAGTTAAAAATGACAAGTAACTTCCACCCACACCAAGCATCGGTGTATAAATCAGAAATTCTACAATTGACATTGGAATATAAATCATGCCTACCTTCATAAAACCATTGATAAAGCTAGATATACTTGGTTCAACACCATAGAACGCACCAATGATAAATGGTACAGCTATCAGTAATCCTGAAGCCATAATGAGTGTAATACGCCCTAAAAAATGAAGAGATGCATTGTACTGCTGAATTGTTTTTTCTTTATTCATAATGACACCTCCTACATTAAGCTATTCGCAATTACCGCAAAGGCCATTGCTGCAAGCATACTGGCAGCCAAAGAGAAATTCTCTAAGGATGCCACTTTCTTCTTTTGAATCAAAAATTCAAAAATTCCCATGACCAGAGCAGAAGCAAGTGCTACAAGCAACGGCATAACATCTGATCCACCCTGTGGAAAACATTTCCCTATATAAGAGCCAATAAATGCTGCACACAGTCCAACAAACATTGCAGTTGTCGCATGTGCACCAAAACCAGGTTTATTATCAGTATTTTCATTTTTAGGCTTCGACTGTAGTTTTTTCGAGTAACCCTTCAAAAAGAAAATACAGCAGATAATGCCACCTAAAATCCCAAATGTCATCACTAATGCAATCGTAACAAAAGAACTCATGTTCAATTCCGCAAGGTTCAAACCACTTAATCCAGCACTTTGTGCAGCAATTTCTGCAACATTCAGTTCATACTGAAGTGAACCAATCACAGAAAGTCTTAGCCAAGCAAAAGGAACTCCTAATGTACCACTTAGTGCAATCACTCCAAGTAAAATACTAATCGATGGTAACAGAGTAAACATGGCTGAAGATACAATGGTTTTTTTCAAAATAGCTTCATCCATCCCAATTTGAATCCCTGTACGATAACTTTTCACAAGAAAAAGTAAACACATCATGGTAATAAATGTCATTACACCAGCAACAATCAAATAAAACACAGGTGCATTCACACTGCTTAAGTATGTATTCATGATATCTCCCCTATCTAGATAGAATCATTATAGTCTACAAAAAATGAAAAGACCACTGGTTTTACAACCAGTGGTCCATTTTTACCTCACAATTTCTTATTCGTGACCAACGATCTTAGCTTCGCCGAAGACATAACGGTTATTTGAACCAATAACACGAATGTAGTTCTTAACGAATTCCTTCATTGCAGCTTCTGCAGTCATGCAAAGATCCAAGTAATCAGCCTTAGGATTTTCAGCCATACGGTCAACCATTGCCTTCTGTGCAACATTGAATGCATCAGTGCAGACATTGATCTTATTGATTCCGCATGCAACAGCCTTACGGATGTTTTCTTCACCAGAACCAGAACCGCCGTGCAGTACCAGAGGCATATCCAGAGTCTTCTTCAAAAGAGCCAGACGTTCAAAGTCAAGCTTAGGAACATATCCCTTAGGATAGCTTCCATGAGCAGTACCAACAGCAACTGCCAGAGCATCTACACCAGTCAGTTCAACAAATTTCTTTGCCTGTTCTGGATCAGTGTAAAGGTCAGCCTTGCTATTGTCTCCATCAGCTGCCTGACCAACATGGCCAAGTTCAGCTTCTACACAGATATTGTGTGGATGTGCTAGTTTAACAATCGTAGAAGTACGGTGAACGTTTTCTTCAAATGGGAAAGAAGATGCATCGATCATCACGCTTGAGAAACCATCCTGGATACATTTGATAATGAAATCCAGATCCTGCCCATGGTCATGGTTCAATGCTACAGGAACTTTAGCTTCTTCAGCCAGTTTCTTAATCATTGGAACCATTACATTTGCATGAGCATGTTTCTTCATCTGACCCATACCGATATTTACGATAATAGGTGATCTTTCTTCTTCAGCTGCACTGATAACGGCTCTAGCCATTTCCATGTTGATGCTGTTGACAGCCATCACAGCATAATTATTCTTATGAGCATCCTGCAGGATGTCAGTCATTGATACATACATGTTTCGAGTACCTCTTTCTTTCCATTAATAATTTTCTAATTTAAGTTATTTTTGTTGTTTTAAATCTTACAGATCGATATCCAAATCAACGATTTCTTCTTCTGTTACTTCTTCGCCTGGTTTCTTGATGAATGCATAAACAACACCAGTTACAACAGAACCAACAACCAGAGCAATAACAGCCCACAGAGGGTTAACCATCATTGGGAATACGAAGACACCACCGTGACCAGCAACAGATTCAACACCCATTGCTACAGCCAGACCACCAGCGATACCTGAACCTAACATAGAAGCAGGTACGAAGCGAGCTGGGTCAGCAGCTGCAAATGGCAGAACACCTTCAGTAATGAAGCACAGCCCCATTGGCATAGCAGTCTTAGCAGTTTCCTTTTCAGTTGCAGTGAACTTGTTAGGAGCGATCAGAGTAGATACCCAAACACCTACAGGAGGAGTCATACCACCGATGATCTTTGCAGACATAGGACCATAGATACCATCAGCACCCAGAGCGTTAGCAGCCATAGATGCAGTCTTGTTCAGAGGACCACCCATGTCGAAGCCCATGCAAGCACCGATAACAGCACCGATAACGAACTTAGATCCGCCATTCAAAGACATCATCCAGTTCTGAATCATAGTCATCAAAGCAGCCATAGGACCCTGCAGGATGTACAGGTAACCCATACCAAGAACAAATGTAGCAACTACAGGAATGATCATAACAGGCATCAAGCCAACCATCCACTTAGGCAGTTTCCAAGTCTTCATCCAGTTAACGAACCAACCAATGATGAAAGCCATCAGTAAGCCAGCCAAGAAGCCGCCCTTAGATTCGTTACATACAAAACCAATAACGAATGCAGGAACGATACCTGGACGTTCAGCGATAGAGTAAGCAACACCAGCAGCCATTACAGCAACACCGAAGCTCATAGCATGGCTAGACAGTTTGTTAACGCCCCACCAGAAATGTGCCCAAGTCAGTGCCAAATTAGAATAAGGTGTAGCACCAGCAGCAGGACCGAAGTTTCCTACTTCCCATCCACCAAGACCTTTAGCCAGAGCACCAAGAATACCACCGACTACGATCATAGGGATCATGTAGGAAATACCAGTCATCATGTGTTTTTTAAGGTTTAAGTTTTTCATAATGTTAGTTCCCCTTTTTTATTTTTTGTTTAATTTCTTTTCAATTGTAGCAATTAAGCTCTTAGGGCTTTTCATTGCTGTAGAAATAGGAATGTCTACAACAGGCTTGCCAGCAAAGCGTTCCATACCGCCAACCTTGATGTCATGAGCAACGATAACAACATCACATTCAGCGATGTCCTGTGCAGTCAGCTCATTCTGACGTCCGATTGTTCCCTGAGTTTCGATTTTGCACTGATGACCAGCTTCCTGAGCAGCAGTCGCAATCTTTTCAGCAACGATATAAGTGTGTGCAATACCAGCAGTACATGCTGTGATTCCAACAATCTTCAGACTCATTGTGTCCACCTCTCCTTTCTCTATGATTGTCTCTAGCATATCATCAATTTACCATTTTATGCAACCGCTTTCTTAACACGAAAGGTAAGATTAAAACGGTAAATTTTTGATTTTCTTAAAGATCGAATGAAATTAAGCTTTCATCGAACTCTTCAGCGTCAGCTACTTCATTTTCTGCAACGCCTGCATCTTCAGCCAGCAGAACTTCCAGAAGTTCTGCTTTTGTTTCAACTTTCTGCAGTTTTTCAACACGAGCATCATTGCCCAGCTTACCAGCCAGTTCAGCAAGAAGCATCATATGATTCTTCGCAAAATCTCCATCAGCACTTACACAGAACAGGAAAATCAGATTAACAGGCAGTCCATCATAGCTTTCCCATTCGATTTCATGGCTTGTACGTCCAATCGCAATACCGATTTTTGTAACAGAAGTACTCTTACCATGAGGAATCGCAATATGATTTCCCATTCCAGTAATTCCTTCTTCTTCACGTACATAAATGTCTTTTACAAATGATTCTACATCATTAATGTAGCCAGCTGTTTTCAGATGACCTGCCAGTTCATGCAGCACCTCATCCTTTGTTGTTGCTTTCAGATTAAGATCAATAATTTCTTCATTTAAAATGTCGCGCAGTCCCATCAATATTTCCTCCCTTTCCTGTTAACTGATTAGATAGCGATACAAATCTGTATTCGATACAAACTGTCTCAGTACATCTACATCCTTATCTGTATTTACAAGATGAATGTACTGTTTATAGAATAACTGTGTACGGCGGATTTCATAATCATTCGTCATTTTTACCGCCATCAGGAAGACAACATCAACCATCTCTGAATCCCATAAGACTGGATGATTTAACGTTGCAATAACTATTTTAGCCTCATTGATTTCGGACTGATCCCCATGCGGAATCGCTACCATATTACCAATGGAAGTCGGTGTTGCCAGTTCTCGATTCAGGACTGTGCTCAAATATTTACGAGTCACATAACCTTTCTTAAGTAGTTTTGAAGTCAGCAGTTCAAGAAGCTCCTGCTTGTTTTCAACTTCCACATGAGTAAAGATTAAATCTGGTTCAAACAGTGTATGACACACTGGATCAAACTGTACTTTACTCTGAACCGTCTGTGCACTTAACGTACGTATCTTATGACTGATTTTACGCACTGAATTTTCAGAAAGCATTTCATCTACTTCCACAATACGCGAATCTTTCTGATTCAATTCGCGTGTGGCAATAATCATTTCTGCCTGCGGATAATTCTCCAGATGGAAATCATGTGCACTGACTACTTTAATTTCTTCAATCAGCGGGAATGTACGCTTAATCTTTTCACAAAGCATTTGATTCACACCCATAGAAGTACGTGTTACAAGAACAGTATTAATCGGTTTCTTGTTTCTTTCCAACGCTGATTGAATGTACAGTGTAATGTAGCTTAACTCATCTTCATTTATCATTAAATCAAAATGTTCTTCAAACAGTACAGAAATCAGCCAAGACACGCGGAATGCCTGTTTAAATTCTGACTTAATGTACCCTTTTAATCCATTAGACTGATTTTTTTCATAACGAAGACGGAAAATTGCAGGCTTCAAATGAATCAAAAGACCATGGAACAGCATTTCATCATGTGTCATATCTACGTTCAAAACTTCAGAAACAACACTAATGATTTTCTTTACGAATTCTTGCAGACGATGGTCATATTCTCGAATGATATCCCCTGCTGCAGCATTGTAGCCCGGATCAATCATCTTTGAACATAGAATAGGAATTGAAATAAATCCAATTTCAGTCTGTGTGATTCTTACATTGAACTGTTCTGCCGCCTTTTTTAAGATTGCTTCTGCAAATGAATATTCATTATACGTCTGCAGCATTCTCAATTCATCTTCAGTCAGCTTGATTTCATTCAATGGATCCAATTGTCTTCTATAAATAGAAAGCGCAAGATAAACATAGATTTCATTGAATGACTCTTCCGCAAACTCAAAGCCCCATTCACTTTCTGTATCAATGATACAGCGTTTTACATTTTCCAGGTTCAGGTTTGGTGTGAAATACTGAATAATTTCATCCAGTGTTTCTTGATGGGTAAATCTTAAAATAAAATGTTTCACTGCAATGCGATACTGAGATTCACTGCACACAAGTTCAAATCCTTTGTTGCGAATCACATTCAGTTCAACATCAAACAGCTTCAGCCAATCCTTACAGTCAGCCAGTACTTTCAGTGTTGTAGGAACACTCAAATACATTAAGTCAGCCAGCTGATTGGTTGTCAGGCGATTGTTCTTGCTTGTCTTTAAAAGATAACGCAAAGCAGTGTACATTCGTGTCTGATCAGACTGAAGATGATCAATTGCCTGGTTATTCAAAACACGCTTTTGAATTTCTACTTTCTGCTCTTCTGTAGCATCCAGCCAAATGCCGATACGTCGCTTCTTGCAGATTTCTCCAAGCTGATTTGAACGCAGATAATCATTAATCACATCCACTTTTGTTCTCACTGTCTTTTCAGAAAGTCCTATTTCTTCTGCAAGCTGAACTGTTGTGACCATTTCTGCATTCAGAAGTGTCTTTAAAATCACCTGAGTATAATAATGAGATTTCTTATCGTTCATTGCCCTGTCCCTTTCACGTATTCATTGTAACGAATTAAAACAAATATTTCCTTAAAATGTTCGAAAATTATAAAAACTTTAAAACGGTAAATTTTTTCTTATTAACGAAACTTTGTGAAAAAATGTCGATTTTATCAAAAGTTAATCAATTTTATCAAAAAATAATCATTTTTGTTCTTGACAAACTACGTTTTCGTTTTTACACTGAAAGCGTCGAAAAGAAAAAAGCACCGAAGTGCTCTTAATCGTAAACAGTAATATGTTTCTGCTTCAATACCTTTGACAGTTTATCAGGAATCTTCTGATCTGTAATGATTGCCTCAAACTGATCCAATTTCGCAAAGCGATTGAATCCTGCAGAATAAAACTTGCTGTGATCCGCAACCAAAAATGCGCGCTGAGTACGATTCAGCACATGCTGCTTGATTCTTCCTTCAATCAAATCCGTATTGGTACATCCATTCTCATCAATACCAACCGTCGCAATAAACGCTTTCGTATAAGTAAATGGATAATCTATCGGTTCCATCTGAAAACTTCTGGTTTCTGAATTCATTTGTCCACCAAGACAAATCGCAGTTAGATTCGGAAGTTCTGCAAGTGCATTCAGCACATAAAGTGAATGAGTTACAACAGTTACATGTTCAAAATGATTCAAATAAGGAATCAGACGATACGCTGTTGTCCCAGAGTCAACAAAAAGAACATCGTATTCTTCCACAAGAGAAGCTGCTGTTTTACCAATCTTCATCTTCTCCTGTTCCGCTGCATTTAATCGCTCATGCAAAGAAGGGATGGATGTCGCAACATGATTATCACTAGCGACAACTCCTCCATAAACTTTACAGACCGTTCCTCTTTCCTCCAGCACTTTTAAATCTCTTCTAAGTGTCTGCATGGAAATAGAAAACATCTCACAAAGTTCTTCATTGCTTAGCATCTTGTGGCGCTGGATACTGGCTTCTATTTCTGCAATTCGATTGACTTTCATACTCATCACCTGACATAATTATAAAGAGAAATATAAACAGTGGCAAGGAGGGAATAGAAATGCTGCGTAAAAATGACAATTTACTCAACGGTCTGAACAAGCTGTGCGATGGTGAAAAAGACGGCATGTTCATGGACATCTATCTGCTGAAAGGTGAAGAAGGAAAATCCTATACTTTTGAAAATCCAACTCAAGAAACTGCATTTCTTCTGATTCAAGGTGAAGTCTGCTTCACTAATGGCGATCAGGTTTACACTGGAAAACGTGATAACTGCTTCTATGATTCAGCATATTGTCTGCATGTATGCAAAGGAAAAAATGTTACTGTCACCTGTTTAAGCGATTGTGAAGTTCTGCTTCAGTGCAAGGAAAACAATGCTGAATTTGAAAACGGCTGGTATGACAAATCCAACATTGACTATGGCTTCTTTGGAGATGGTGAACTGAAAGACACAACAAAACGTGTTGTAACAACAATTCTTGACAAAGAAAGAACACCTTGGTCCAATATGGTTGTTGGTGAAATTATCAACTTCCCTGGCATCTGGTCAAGTTATCCACCACATCATCACCCTCAACCAGAAGTTTACTTCTATAAATTTGACAAGCCTCAAGGATTTGGCTCTTGCTTCATTGGTGAAGATGTATATAAATCTACTCATAATTCCGTTGCATTGATTCCAGGAGGTCTGGTACATCCTCAGAATACTGCACCTGGCTATGCAATGTACTACGTTTGGATGATTCCACATCTGGAAGGAAATCCATGGCTTAAAACAAGAATATTTGATCCTCAGCATGAATGGGTCAATGGTACAAATCTCAACATCTTTAAGTTAAAGGAGGACTAAGACGATGCTGAAACTTCATGAAACAACTACTAAATTCCCACAGACAGAAATCTGGAATGACAGCTGCAGCTGTTCAGAACTGTCTTACTCTATTGAAAATGGTTCAGTAGGAGCAACAACAAATCCAGTTATTGTATTGAATGTATTAAAGAAGGAACTAAAAGACTGGGAACCTACAATCAATCAGCTGATTGCTGATATGCCATCTGCTACAGAAGATGAAATCGCTTGGGAAACAATCCGTGCGATGGGCACAAAAGCATCTAAGCTTTTATTGCCATGCTTTGAAGAAAACAAAGGAAAGAAAGGACGTATCTCTTTCCAGACAAATGCTAAGCTGTATCGTTCAAAAGATGGTATGGTAAAACATGCTGCAGATTTGGCTTCTTCTTGCCCTAACAGCCAGATCAAGGCGCCTACATCAAAAGCTGGTGTTGAAGCATTTGAAGAAATGACTTACCGTGGAATCAGCGTGAATGCAACCGTTTCATTCACAGTATCTCAGGCAATTGCAGTTGCTGAAGCTGTTGAAAGAGGTCTGGCAAGACGTGAAGCTGAAGGTCTTCCTATTGATACAATGAATCCTGTCTGCACAATCATGGCAGGACGTGTGGATGACTATCTGAAAAACTACATCAAAGCCAATAAAATGCTGGTTGAACCAGAAATCCTGGAATGGGCTGGTGTAGCTGTTGTTAAGAACGCATATCGCATCTACAAGGAAAGAGGCTATCGCACTAAATTATTAGTTGCTGCATACAGAAACCCTTATCACTGGCATGAATTCATTGGTGGAGACATCATTTTGACTATCCCTTATGAATGGCAGGTTAAATACAACAATTCTGAATTCCCAGTTGTTGAAACAATCAATAACCCAGTGAATGAACACTATTTAAATGAACTGAAGAAACTGGATGAATTCAATAAGGCTTATGATGAAAACGGATTAAAGCCTGAAGAATTTGAACATTATGGTGCATTCGTTGTTACAATGCAGGGCTTCTTAAAGGGATATGATGAACTGGTACAGATCATCCGTTCCTATATGGTGAAGTAATATGGCAAGACAATTTTTAATGCCTGCAAAGGTCTATAGTGGACCTCAGGCACTCAATGATGCAGTACCATCTATTACTAAACTTGGTACACATGCACTGATTGTTACAGATGCTATGATGATTAAGCTTGGAAATCTGAAAAAACTGACTGATCTTCTGGATGAAACAGAAATGAAGTATACAGTTTACTCAGAAATCAATGGCGAACCAACAGACATTATGATTGAAAATGGTCTGAAGCTGTACAATGAAAACAGCTGTGACTGTCTAATTGCAATTGGCGGAGGCTCACCATTAGATTCCATGAAAGCTATCGCAATGATGACAAAAGTAACTGCCCCAATCAATTCAATGATGGGAAAGAGCTTTGATGATGAACGACCTGGCATGGCTGCTATCCCAACTACAGCTGGAACAGGTTCAGAAGCAACAATGTTCACAATCATCACAGATACAAAAAATGATGTAAAAATGCTGCTGAAAGGATCAAGTTTAATTCCTGATGTAGCTATCATTGACCCTATGTTTACAATGACTGCACCAAAATCAGTCACAGCCGCTACAGGTATCGATGCTCTGTGCCACGCTGTTGAAGCCTACACCTCCCGCAAGGCTCAGCCATTGGCTTCAACACTGGCACTGTCAGCAATTGATAAAATCTTTAAAGTTCTGACAGTATGCTACAACGAACCACAGAATGAAGAAGCACGTGCTTCCATGGCTTTAGCAGCCTTTGAAGCTGGGTGTGCATTTAATAACTCGTCTGTTACAATCATCCACGGTATGAGCCGTCCAATTGGTGCAAACTTCCATGTCGCTCATGGTTTAAGTAATGCTGTGCTGTTAGAAGCGTGCATGCAGTTTGTCAAAGAACCTATCACTGACAAGCTAGCTGAAATTGCACGTTTTGCAGGATTGAGTACTTCAGCATGTGACAAACAGGCAGCAGAAGATTTCTTCAAGGCTTTGCACAAACTGCTCAAAGACCTGGAAATCCCAGCACTGAAAGATGTTATCAAAGATCATGATTTATTCAAAACACTGATTCCTAAGATGGCTAGTGATGCTTTCATCAGTGGAAGCCCATCAAATACAATCTACCCTGTGTCTGAAGAAGACATGAGAAACATCTATCATTCATTGATTGACTAAGGAGCTTTCTATAAGTTCCTTTTTCTTTAATAATTCATTTTTTACCGTTTATTTTTCTTAACTCTTCCTCATTCATCCTTTCAGAATTTAAGAATCTCAGGTATAATACTTCCTAGAGGTGATTGTTTTGGAAATCTTTTTCTATGGATTTTTTGGTATTATCATTATTGCAATGGGTATGAAAGCCTATGAAGATTATAAATTTTATCGTGGTTCATTTTATACTATTCTTTATTCAGGATTTATTGAATACTATATTCGTCTTCGTCAGAAAAAAGACTTGAGTCAAAGTGACTGGTTGAAACAGGAACTAGGTGATCACAGAATTGTATTTAACAGCTATCTGGATCAAAATGGTATTCCTGTACATAACTTTGTAACGATTTTCCACAATAAAGGTGTACACATGTTTTCCATTATTCAGAACTCTGGTGAAATCACAGGGAAAGATAAAGACAAGCACTGGATCATTCACAGAGATAAAAAAACTTTCCGTATTCCTGCATCAAGTTCTCTATTGGAACAGCATATTCAGCTGACAAAGAATAAAACTGGCATTGAACACATTGAAGGTGTTCTTATGTTTAAAAATGATGCTGACTTCTCTAAAATGAAAACTTCTTGGAAAACTGCAAAATACAGTGACTTATTAAATGTGCTTAAAGAAGGAAATCAAGACTTAAGTCTTGCAGAAATTGAAGCATATTTCAAAAAATGTACAGAACAGTTAAAAAACCATAAAAAAGAAGGAGAAAATGTATGAGTTTTCTAAAATATATTGCTTTGGCTGTTGGGATTGCATTAGTCATGATGGTCAAAACACAATACACTCAGCGAAACGGTACACAATCTACAGAACCTTATACCAAAAAGGAACAAACAATGCTGTATGCTGGATATGGACTTCTGGCATGTGCACTGATTCTTGTTATTCTATTCAATTAAAAGGAACTTCATCGAGTGAAGTTCCTTTTCTTTATATTTTTTCTATTAATTCTTTCAAAGTTTCTGTTTTTCCAACATTACCCGGAAATATAATCACATTCATGCCAGGAAACCTGCTTTCTTCACGTAGCTGAACCACAGGTATATTTATAGATACTTGACCTAAAACACGTGCTGATGATACATTTAATCCTTTTTTCAAGACATCAAAAGAGGTAATACCTCCCTTAGAAATCAAAAATGAAGGACGAACTTTTAAACGATGGAGAATCGATACGAACTGTTCACTGATTCTACGTGAAGCACTAAGCTGTTCAAAAGCATCACCATCAAAGACAATACGTTGACGACTTGTCATAATCAGAACATTCTTTCCCTGCTTCAGCAATGCATCTGTTTTATGAGCTAATTCATTTAGTTGACTTTCAATTTCCTTAGATACATCCAGCACAAAGACTTCCACCAGATTTGTCTGCATCAGACATTCTATTTGTTCTGTTGTTTTTTGAACATGACTTCCTGCTAAAATCAAGCCTCCAGCATTTGAATCATCACATAAATCTTTCATTTCTATATATGGCTGATCTGCAACACAGGCCAGCGCTTTTACAAATGAAGCAGCAGTACGATACTGATATTGATTCTGAACTGGTTTTAAAGCCTCTGTAAATGCTTTAAGATGTTCCATACTTGTTGCATTCACAATCACTTTACTACCATCTATCGCTTCCTCAAGTGTTCTGAGAATCTCTTTTTGATGAGTCCCATCCAGCAAATCCAATCCAATTGAAACACATGGCATCTGTTTGCCATATTTCTCGCAGACATAATCTTTTAAATCACTGCTGCAATAACTAAATGTCGCATCTTTGGCAAACTCCGTTTCAGCACAAGGAATCCATGTTTGATTTGAAAGTACATAATGGATATCACATTCAGTCTTACGTATTCCATCCAGATAAGGACAAAGTACTTCACCCTTTAAACTTTTTTTAGATTTCATCAGTTCTTCTTTGATGACTTCACTCTCCAATGGATAATGTCCTCTCAAAGTAGAATCACCTCTAGAAATCACTAAAAAGTCTCTCCTTGTCACTTCAGAAGCTTTTACAAGATTAGAAATAATCTGACGATGCAGCTGTTTAGTTTCTTCAGGCATCAAAGAACGGCTATTGGTCGATAAATATACCAAACCAGATGGATCTTGCATCATCTTAATCAGTTCATTTTCATCAAACTTCATTAAGACATCAATATCATGAACCGTCTGTATTCCCGTTGGATCATCATCCAAGACAACTATTTTAGTTTCTGCCATATAAAACATCAACAGCTTTTTGAACACCCATCGCTGGACTCGTTAATACAGGAACTTTTGTTTCTTTCAAATATGGAAGCAGCGCAGTCATACTACCCTGAGCCAGTACAATGACATCATGATCTTCTGACGCTTTATCGATTGCGTTTAATACCAAACGATTGTGCTTATCTACATCTTTTTCTTTCATTAAAATATCCAAAGCACCATCCACCAACAATTCATCTACAACAACCTCTTTGCCTGCAAGTTTTGCCTTAGTACGCACAAGATTGCTGCTAGGTGCTACAGTAGACGCAACGGTTGCGATAACCGCAATTCTCTTACCAATTTCAACAGCCTTTTCAGCCATCGCTTCATCCACCTTAACCACCGGAACACTCACACAGCGTGATGCAATATCAGATGCTTCTCCTACTGAACTGCACTGATTGAAAATCAAATCTGCACCAAGACTTTCTGCAATTTTAAAATAACTGCACATTCTAGAAACAATTGCAGGTGTAATATGCCCCACTGTCTTTACTTCTTCTAACAATGAATCATCCACAATGTTAAACAGCTCCACTTCCGGAGCAGCTTTCGCAAACAAATCTTTCAGTTCATAATAAGATACGTTACTCGTATGAATACATGCAATTTTCATTCTTTTATCTCCTTGTATAAATCTTTTTAATTATGCTGTACCACCTTTTTTAAAGATACATAGAACTTTTTTTACTTTCTATTTAATAAAGAAGAGTGCAGAACTGCACTCTTTGTCTGCATGATTTACTCAATATTTAGGGGATATTTCTTTACGAATCACTTGTCCTTGAATTTTCGTTACTTGTTTTACATCCACAAGTTCCTCAAACAGTTTTACAAGCTCTGGTCTATTTTTATCCACTACCAGTACAGCTTCTGTGCTTTCTTCTTCAGAATAAATCGGTACCATGTTCATTTGCATCAATGCATCATTGATTTCATCACGATTCCATACTGTTGCATGAATTTCGCCCTTTTTCACCAGTGAAAGCAGCTGATCATAATCAGCTTCTACATAATTGACTTGTTTTCCCTCACAGGCTTTTTTTGTCCAGTGATTCTGAGTCGCAGCATTTTTTGCCAACCCTACAATCATTCCATCCTGAATTTCTGTCATTGAGGCATTGCTGAAAACAAGGACATGATAGCTTAAATAAGATTTTGGTCCAAAGTCTTTGACGATTTCAACAGGTTTGCCTTTTTTTATTGCATGTTCTGCGGAAAGACGCGATACAATCACAAAATCGACTCTGCCTTTCAGCATTTCATCCACTCTTTCTGCAGCATCACGCATATAGCTCATATTGACAGGAATGTGATACTTGTTGTTAAAAGAAGCAATCAGGCCTGTTGCCAATCCTTCATATGTTTTGGAATATGGCAGTGACATAGCCCCTAAAAAAGAGCGAATATCTGCCATCTGAATAAGCTTCTTAATATCTTTTTTAACTAAATATGTTCCTTTTCTGCCTCGCGGTATAATCACAATTGCTTCATTTTCCTGAAGTGTTTTCATTGAGTTTTGAATTGTCCCTCTAGCAACACCAAATTCATTCGACAATTCTTCAAAAGTAGGAACACGTTCGCCTTCAGACATTCTTAAAAAAAGCTTGGAGAGAGAAATGATTGTCGATGTATTTTTGTTAAAAAGCACCATTTCACGACTCATATTCTCTCTCCTTACTTCCATTTTAAATTAAATTATGTTTTTTCAAGAAATGTGCAATACCACTGGAGTTATTATCAAGAGTCACTTCAAATGCCTCTTTCTTCACAGTTTCCATTGCATTGCCCATTGCTACTGGATATTTTACAACTCTGAACATCGACAAATCATTCTCTCCATCGCCAAAGACAGCAATCTGATCAGGTGTAATTCCTAGACGTTCTGCCAGGCGCAGAATGGCTGCACCTTTATTGATGCCCTGTGGAGCACATTCAATCCACTGAGGAGAAGTTCTTGCGAAATGATATTTATGTCCCAGTTTCTCAAGAAGTTCTTCATATGGCTTTTGAAGATATTCTGCAGTATGCGCCAGACAAATCTTATTCACAGGATTAGGAATTTCATCTGGTGAGTGAATGTAATTGATAGATGAATAGCCTCTTCTTTGATCGACAATCATCTTAAAAGTACCTGCAGTCCATGGCACATCTTCTGCAATGTTATTCTCTTTGCGATACTGTGCCTTTAACTGCATCAAAGATTCAGGAATGTAATCATAAATGGTTGCATCCATAACACCCATGACTTCAATCTCATATGGCATTGCTGCATCATATATTTCTTTAATTTCATCTTTTTGAAGCTGACGAATAATTTCATGTTCCATGGTTGCTGTTTTTGTCAATGCAGCACCATTCACACCAATAAAATATCCATCATATTCAGGCATCTTCAATTGAATACCATATTCAGTTAATGTCTTATAACTTCTTCCAGACGCCAGTACAAGACGAATCCCCTTTTTTTCAGCTTCAATCAAAGCATTTAAATTTTCCTCTGGAATTTGCTGATTTGAATCCAGCAAAGTTCCATCCATATCCATAACAATTAGTTTGATATCCATTTTATAGTTTCTTTCCTGCTGCACGATCAACAATCAGTGTAACATCTGGGTGTCTCTGCAGTACTGATGCTGGGCAGTCTTCTGTAACTTCACCCTTCACCATGTTGTATACTGCATCTGCCTTGTTTGCACCATTAGCAACAACAAGCACTTTTCTTGACTTCATGATTGTTGCAATACCCATTGTGCATGCATGTGTTGGCACTTCTTCTCCCAGTGGATCAAAGAAACGTGCATTGTCTTTTCTTGTGCTTTCCTTCAATTCTACTACATGTGTCAGTGAATCAAAGCTTGTACCTGGTTCATTGAATCCAATGTGACCATTTGAGCCGATACCCAGCAGCTGAATATCTACTACATAGTCTTCCATTGCCTTTTCATAATCTCTGCAATTCTGTTCCAAATCACCATTTCCTAATGGAAGATGTACGTTTTCTTCTGGAATTTCGATGCCTTCAAACAAATTTTCA
>JAFULN010000064.1 GCA_017473335.1 Erysipelotrichaceae bacterium | reverse complement strand
TTTTCAATGAGCTTTTTCAGTTTTATATCGATTTTATCAAGTTCTTTCTGTTTCTCATTGATTTTGAATTCGATTCTTTTGAGTTGATGTTTTTTCTGTTTGATAAACAACTGGTACTGCTCATAGTTGCATTTGAGTATATGTTTCGCTTTCCATATGACAGACAGAGGAAAATAATCATTGGTATGATACAGACGTTTCATTTCTTTCTGAAGTGAATCAAAATCCCAATTGATTCCCTGATACTTCAGTATCAAGTATTTATACGCTTTATGAAGCATTTGATTGTATAGAAGGATGTCATTTTTGATAGCTTGTGCATCTTTTTCATTCAATTCACGATAATAGAAGCGATTTGATAAAGTGACAGTTTTCATAAAAATGGGCCTCCTTCTTAGAAACAAAAAGAAGAAGCATTTAGCTGATTGAATTCATTCAGTTTTACTACAAACTGCTTCAACTACTAAATACTTCTTCTTGATACGAACATATTATACACAATATAATTATTCAAGTTAAGACTTGTCTTTCTTTGTGAAATCTGTTTCCGTTATTATGCGTATTAGATATTTTTAACTACTATATACCACAGTTCTGATAGAACATTCCTAGTAAATAAAATAGACCTGATTTTATTGTCAGGTCTTTCTTTATTTACTTAACTTCTACAATTTTCATCATGTTTGCTGATCCCTCACCTGTAGGATATCCTGCAGAAATGATAATCAGCTGGCCAGGTTTAAATCCATAGCCTTTCGCAATAATGCTGGCAAGTTCATCATCATTGGTCATGTCATTTTGAATATCAGAATAAATCGCATTAACACCCCAGTATGCCTGAAGTCTTCTCTGAGTTTCCTTAGAGAAAGTAACCGCCAGAATAGGAACACATGGTCTAAACTTGGATACACGGCGTGCTGTAGTACCACCTTGTGTAAATACAACAATCGCGGCAATTTCAAGAGTCAGTGTCGCATCTGAAATCGAAATTCCGATTGCATCCTGAATTGTCTTATGACTTGTCAGCTTAGCCTGATCCAAGTTTTCACGATAAGGAAGAATACGTTCTACCGCCAGGGCAATCTTATCCATTGTCTGAACAGCTTCAATTGGATATTCACCTGCTGCAGATTCTGCAGAAAGCATAATCGCGTCAGAACCATCTAAAATTGCATTGGCAACATCACTTGCTTCAGCACGTGTACAACGTGGATTCGAAGTCATGGAATCCAGCATATGTGTTGCAGTAATGACTGGTTTACCAAAGCGATTTGCCATCTTAATAATCTGTTTCTGATAAATTGGAACATAGGCTGTCTCAACTTCAACACCTAAATCACCACGGGCAACCATAACACCATCGGCAACAGATAGAATGGCCTCAAGATTATCAAACCCTTCCTGATTTTCAATCTTGGCAATAATCTGAATGTATTTCTTTCCTTCCTGAATCAAAAGATTACGAATCTGAATAACATCTTCTGCACGGCGTACAAAAGAAGCCGCAATGAAGTCTACATTGTGTTTGCAGCCAAAACGAATATCAGATGCATCTTTCTCAGAAATAAATGGCATGCTGAGCTTAACTCCTGGTACATTGCATCCCTTTTTAGAACTCAAAGGACCAGTAACTTCTACACGGCAAGTTAGTTCTTCTCCATTATTTTCCAATACAGTCAATTTCTGTTTTCCATCATTGACCAAAATATAGTTTCCAGGTTTTACGTCATCAAAAAGTTCAGGACACTGAATATGAAAACGTTCATGTGTACCTTCAATTTTTTCTTTACAAACTTTAACGATTTCACCCTTTGTATAGTATTCTTTTTCATTTTTGAATGTTCCCAGACGAATTTCAGGACCTTTTGTATCCAGCATGATCGCAATATTGTGTCCTGTTTCATCCGCAACTTCACGAAGCAGTTCAATGCGGCGAAGATGTTCTTCATGATCTCCATGTGAGAAATTCAGACGAGCAATGTTCATCCCGGCATGCGCCAAATTTGACATCATTTCTTTTGACTCACTGGCAGGACCAATTGTGCAAACAATTTTGGTTTGTCTAAGTATCATATTTTTCTCCTTTATACTAAACGGTCAAACAGTCGATATAAATGTTTTCTCGACTTTCTGGCTTGACTCAGTGCTTCTTCAATTGGAGTTGCAGTAATTTCGTTGTTGACAATGCCAACACACATGCCGCCCTGCCCTTTTACAAGCAGATCTACGGCTTTCTCAGCCATACGGCTAGCTAAAACACGATCACTTGGTGTTGGAGATCCACCTCGCTGAACATGTCCTAAAATAGTACTTCTTCCGGCAAAACTTGTATGTGTTGAAATCTTGCGTGCTAAAGAATCAACATCTGTAATCTTTTCTGAAACAATCACAATTGCATGATTTTTCTTTAAAGTTCCATCCAGATATTTTAAACGTTCCAGCACTTCTGATTCATCAAATCCAGTTTCCGGAGTAATTACAATTTCAGCACCGCAGGATATCGCTGAATAAAGCGCTAAATCCCCACAGTGATTACCCATTACTTCTACAACACTGCAGCGATGATGAGAACTTGAAGTATCTCTCAGTTTGTCAATCGCATCAACCACAGTATTCAATGCAGTATCAAATCCAATTGTATAATCTGTACAAGGAATATCATTATCAATAGTTCCTGGCAAACCAATGCAGTTAATACCACGTTTTGTAAGCGCCAGTGCACCACGATATGAACCATCTCCGCCAATCACCACAACTGCATCAATCATATTGGCTTTCAGCGTTTCAACAGCTTTTTCCTGCACTTCGTCATCCTTGAATTCTGGAAGGCGTGCTGATCCTAGAAAAGTTCCCCCACGGTCCAGTCGATCAGATACTTCACGTTTTGTCAAAGGAAGATAATCTCCATTGACAAGTCCTTTGTAGCCATCACGAATACCCATTACTTCAATTCCGTGCGCTAATGCAACTTTCGTCACTGAGCGGATTGCGGCGTTCATCCCCGGTGAATCCCCGCCTGATGTTAAGACACCAATTCGTCTGATCATACCTGATCCCTACCTTTCAAAATTCCATCTAATTTTATCATTAATTAGTCTGAATGTGAATTAATTATTGATGAAATCTTCTGTTTTTTCCTTTAATTTCAAGTGGTTTAGAAAGCTTTTTTACTCGTTCCATTATTCGAACCGCTTTCATTTTTTCTTCACCCATTGAAGAATAGGCGAAGTGATCTTCCAGTGTTTTTAAGTCTTCATTGGATGTGAAATAAGTCAATTTATGGTTTTCCATACGCTCATTTAGAACTGTAAACAATAATTCATCTCTAACCCATGGTGTTACACTTTCAGCACCAATATCATCCAATATCACCACATCTGCCCTTTTCAGCATTTCCAAATCACGTTCAAATCCATCTGGATCATTCAACATACCCTTCATTCTGGAAATCCATGAAGATGTTTGAACAAATACAACTGTATTTCCTTTGCGTGCATAATAATTCGCAATGCAGGCAGCCAGATATGTTTTACCTGTGCCTACAGCTCCATATAAAAATAACCCTTCCTGTGAATCAATCAAATTCATGGTTACTTCTGAAAGTGCACGAAGATAATCCGCAGATTCATTTTTCTTATCAATCTGTTTCAATGATACTGTATGTAAATGTTCTGGCATCTGATTGATCCAGTATTTTTTCAAATGATTTCTTTCATTTTTAAAATTCTTTGCGTAATGACACAGCATAGGCTGAAGACGAAGCATACCATCATATGTTAATACATTCACCTCTCCCTTTTTAGGCTGTGTACAGCTGTTTAAACCTATACATTTTTCACAGCGTTTTAGATTATTCATTCCCTTTTGAATACGAAATGGAAACTGTTCAACAAAGCTTTCAGGAAGCTCATGTTCAGAAAGAAACTTCTGTACATCAGGATTTTTTTTAAGCTGTACAATCAGTTCATTTCTTTCTTTGATCATATCATCGTTTAACTGTACATTGATTTCCATTCTTTATTCCTCCAGCTGACTCAGCTTTTGCAAAAGCAGTTCACGCTCTTCATCACTTAATTCAGAAGAAGCAGTATTTGATTCTAAATATTTTGGCATAGATGCCTTACGATTCGATTTAGCTGATGTACGTCGAACTGGCTTGTTTTCAGCCATTTTCAAAGCATCTTCAACAGTATTCACTTTATTTCTCAGCCATGTGGCAGCCACAGATTCCACAAATGAACGTACTAAACGATTCTCAGAAACAGACAGAACATATTCCACAAGAACATTTGTCACCTCTGAAGAAAAATGCATATCTGTTACAAGATATTCCAAAATACGCTTATCAATCTGTGTTACATTAACACCACCTTGTATGTTTTGAAGGAACAGTACTGGAGGCATATCATATTTATTTTTAGGTTCATGCTTTAATTCAGGCTGTTCATAAGATGCCATTTTTTTCAGCATGTCAGTATTCAGCTGTTCAGTTGCATTGTTGATGCAATGACCAACAACAATGCGCATACGTTCTTCTTTAATGCCATAAAGTGCCCCTAAATCTGCAATCAGATTTAAATTCTTTTGAGTACGTGCCTGATATGGGAAAGTTAAATTTGTACTGATTGACAGAAACAAATCCATGTCAAATCCACTTCGCTGAGGATAAACACTTAGCTGTTCAGGCTGTACCTGAGCATATTCCACTTCTTTTGCAGCATCCCAGTTCTTTAGTAAAGATGCATCAAAAGAAGCACTGATTTCAACAAGATTTCTATATGAATGTTGTGGATGGAACACAGAAGCAGATGTCACTTCTGTCTCTTTGGCACCAATTCTTGATAAATATAATCGTCCAAAAACATCATGCTGAAGATAATCTTTAGCACTTAAAGGAGCATGCACTTCATAAAAATAGGAGGATTCATCGGATGATAAGTATGTACGAATCAATGCAAATTGTTCGCATTTTATACGTGCAGCATCAATCTGCTTAATATCCATCCCAGTAATTTTACAAAGACGTGTATGTTCGCGTATCTGTGAATGAATACGGCTTTCAGACAATAATGTCAGATAGAAACAAACTGCTTCAACACCAATGCATGGCTGATAACAAGTAAAAAGATCCAGGATACGCTCCTTTGAGATTTCATGTACAACTTCAATCTGATACTGATTCTTTCCACAGCATGCCATCCTGCTTCAACTCCTTTAAGACTACATCAATTTTATCGTGCAATTGTGAAAGTGCACCATTATTTTCAAATAGGACATCTGCCCTTTGTTTCTTTTCTTCTACACTCATTTGTGCTCGAATACGCTGAAGAACTTCTTCTTTCTTCATACCTCTGTTTGTGATACAGCGGCTGATCGCTGTATCTTCATCACACCATACCAGCCAAACTTCGTCAAACAGTTCATCAAATCCTGTTTCATACAAGATTGGGACTTCTGCAAAAAACAATCCAGTATTTTTCTTAATTCGTTCTAATAACTGTTCTTTCAGCTGTTCGTGAAACATCTTTTCATACACAGATTTTAAAGAAGTATCCTGAAAAATAAGCTCAGCAACCTTTTTACGGTCAACACTACCATCTGCAGTAAGAATCTCAGCACCTAAAAGCTGAATGACTTGTTCATAAAGAAGTCCATCTTTATTCAAATAACTGCGGCACTGTGCATCGCAGTCAAAAACCTCACAGCCCTTTTCTCTTAAATAGCTGCTGCAGGCACTTTTTCCCGATCCAATTGTTCCAGTTACCGCAATTGATTTCATCATAATCTCCTTTGACACTTTGGACAATAATGCGTACCACGCTGTCCATGTCGAATTTTCTTAATCGCTGTCCCACATCGATGACATGGTTCACCTTCTCTTCCATAGACGTCAATATGAAGCTGGAACAGTCCAGTGACACCTAAGGATGAAGTATAGGAACGCACTGTAGAGCCTCCATGTTCAATCGCTTCAGACAGTACATCTTTAGCATTTCTCACAATCAATTCCCATCGTGCTTTTGATATTTTTGATACTTTTGATTCTGGACGAATACCACTGCGGAAACAAACTTCATCCGCATAAATATTACCTATCCCTGCAACAAAGCTTTGATCCATCAAAGTCATTTTCAGTGAACGCTGAGATGTCCTTGTCTTTTTCCAGCAAGATACTGCATTGAACTCTTCTGAAAAAGGTTCTGGACCCAAACCATGAAAATCTCTGTACTCATCACTTTTCTCTATCAGTTCCATTCTTCCAAATCGACGAACATCATGATATCTCAAATCAGTACCATCTGTAAAATGGAAAAGTACATGAGTATGTTTTCTTACTGGCGCATCTGAGCTTTCAACAAAGTATTTGCCTTCCATACGTAAATGAGAGACCAAAGCTACATCTTCAAACTCAAAAATCAAGTACTTTCCACGGCGTTTAAACCCTAAAAAATGACGATGCAATAAACGTGATTTAAACTCATCTGGATCATGCAAAACAACATCAGGACTTAATATCTCAATATCAGAAATCTCACGTCGTGAAATCATATGTTCCAGTGTAGAAATAACCGTTTGAACTTCTGGTAATTCTGGCATTTTATTTTACCTCATACCACGATGTACCACTCTTGCATTCCGCAACAAGAGGAACTTTTAGTTCCATAGCGTGAATCATCTCTTCTTCAATAATGTGCTTCATCAGTTCTTCTTCACCCTTCAGAACATCAAATATCAATTCATCATGTACCTGAAGAATCATCTTTGAGTGTACATTTTCTTTCTTCATTCTCTGATCAATCGCAATCATTGCCAACTTAATCAGATCAGCTGCAGTTCCCTGAATACGGGCATTGGTTGCAGCACGTTTTCCAAACTCACGAATCATATAGTTTTTATCAAAGATTTCAGGAATTTCACGTCGTCTTCCACATAGAGTTTTGACATAGCCGTGTTCCTTGCACTCTTCAATGGTACTGTTGGTATACGTTAAAATATTTGGATAACTTTCAAAATATCGATCAATAAATTCCTGTGCCTGTTTTCTCGTCACATCAATCTGCTGAGCAAGCCCAAAATCTGAGATTCCATAAACAATCCCAAAATTGACTGCTTTCGCCTGTCTTCTCATTAAAGAAGTCACTTCATCCGCTTTTACCTGAAATAAATCCATCGCTGTTTTCGTATGAATATCCAATCCATGCACAAAAGCTTCAATCAGACCTTTTTCATCAGCAATATGAGCTAATACACGAAGTTCAATCTGTGAATAGTCGCAAGCCATCAGCACATGATCATCACTTGGTACAAACGCCTTGCGAATCTGACGTGACTGTTCATCACGAACGCTGATATTTTGAAGATTCGGGTTGGTTGAAGACAAACGTCCTGTCTGTGTCACACATTGATTAAACTCTGTATGAATACGTCCATCTTCATGAATGTATTTCTTTAATCCTTCTGCATACGTACTGTACTGTTTTGCTACTTTGCGGTAGACCATCAAATCATCAATGATTGGATGCTTCCCCTGCAGTTTTTCCAGTACTTCAACAGAAGTAGAACGTTTTTTATTTGCAGGAAGTCCCAGCTGGTCAAACAAAACGACTGCCAGCTGTTTTGGAGAATTCAAGTTAAATGGTTCATCCACATAACTCATAATACGCTGTGATACTGCATTCATTTGATGCAAAGTATCTTCTGCGATTTGGTTCAATGTATCCACATCAATAGTAATGCCTGCTTTTTCCATATCATACAAAATAGAAATCAAAGGCATTTCAATCTTTTGATAAACATGTGTCAATTCCATTTCCTTCAAACGCTGATTGACAACTTGATCAGCTTGAATCAGCAATGCTGCCAGAGACATTGAACGCTCTTGTGCACTTTCACCTTTACAGAGTGGAAGTTCAAACTTTTCAATCATCTGTGATACATTCTGAATGGAGGCATCACACAAAAACGAAGCAATCATCAAATCTGATGCAAAACCTCGAATCGCAAGACCATATTGGTCTGCCCAATGCATCAGTTTCTTGCAGTCATAGCCAATTTTATTCGGACATGATGCTAAATACTGAAGCAGTTTTTTATCATTTTTCACATCATCTAAGTCCATGTATACAGCTTCATGACCATGAGCCAGTGCCAGTCCCTGCACACTTTCTAAAAGATTCATCACTTCATCCACAGCCATTACAGAAGTATTTCCATTAAAAAATGATTCAGGACAGCTTCGTACTTTCGTCATCTTGATTTCAATTTCAGATTTTGTACTTTCCGGTACTTCTTCTGTTTCAATGCGTCGAGCCAAAGAATTCATTTCATATTTTAAATAAAACTTTTTTAAGTTCTGTAAATCAGGATGATAAATCATGTCATCCATTGAAACTGGAACATCAGCATCTTTGCGAATAGTTGCCAGTTTCTTGGATAAAATTGCCTGATTCTGATAGCTTACAATTGTATCGTGCAGCTTGCCCTTGACTTCATCAACATGTTCAATAACCCCTTCAACTGTCTCAAACTGTTTCAAAAGCTTGATGGCTGTCTTTTCTCCAACAGATGGAATGCCTGGAATATTGTCCGAAGCATCTCCCATCAAGCCCTTCAAATCAACAATCTGTGATGGAGTAATCTGATACTTTTCCATCAAAGCTGCTTCATCCATCTTTTCAAGTTCACTGATACCTTTTTTCATCAGCCATACACTTGTCGTTGGATCAATAATCTGAAGCAAGTCTCTGTCACTGGAAAGAATTGCAATTTCACATTCAGGATGTGATGAAGCAATTGTCCCGATGATATCATCTGCTTCAATACCTTCTTTTTCATATCGCTTTAAATTCCATGAATCCAAAAATTCACGCACAATCGCAAACTGTGCTACCAAATCCTCAGGTGTTTCTTTTCGACCACCTTTATATTCTGGAAACAGTTCATGACGAAAATTCTTCTTTGCACTATCAAAAGCAACGCAAAGATAATCCGGCTGAATAATTTCAATGGCCTTGTGCATCATGTTTGAAAAACCAAATACTGCATTGGTTGGTATTCCATTAGAAGTTGTCATTGGACGGCCATATGCTGTTGCATAATACGCTCTAAACAACATACTGTTGCCATCGACAAGAAGCATTTTTTTCATATATGTCTCCTATTCTTAAACAGACCGTGATATACGGTCTGTTAGTTAAAGATGAAACCTATTCACCTTCCAAAAATTCATTTGATGAGCTGTTTTCACTTGCCATGACTTCCAGCTGTGCCAGATTTTCATACATAATGGACAAATAATCCATCTCTTCTGACTGCTGTGTTACGCTTAGTGAAGACAGATTACTCAATTCAACACTTTGAAGACCAAGCTCACTCACCAGCTGATCATAAAGTTCTTTCATATCTTCTGTCATATTTGGTTCATTAGCAATATAGCGTACTCCATCTTCTTTAATACGCTGCTTGATTTCTTCCAGCTGCTGATCATTTGGAAGCACACCATATTTAGATAAGATGACAGGATATACCTGAATACCGTATGTTCTTTGCCAGTTCCCGAAACTAGCAGTCATTGACACAAACTTAACACTCTTGTTTTCTTCTTTCAGCTTCGTTGATAAAGCAGTGTACTGTGCATCCAAAAGAATCAGACTGCTTTCCAAAGATTCAAAGTTTTCTTCATAGAATACAGCATCTTCAGGATACATATTCTGAAGCCAGTTTTTAATTTCGCGGGCCATAGAAACCATAGAAATTGGATCTGTCCACAAATACAAATCCTTTTCATTTACATCAATTGTCTTAAATGAATCGCCTTTGTAATAATCAGAAATCGTATAGACAACTTCTCCATCCACAATTGCACGAGTATAACGTTTAAAATCATAAATCGAATTCTTCAGCGATAAATCAATCGTCTCAATATCATAAGAACGAATCTCATTAGAATACAAAGAGATGTAAGGTTCAAGTGCTCCAATATGAAGGAACAGACTCGCATCTTCCAGAATCATCTGATAATCATCTGCAATGTTTGCACGCTGTACAATCGCATCCGTCTGAATTGACTGAACTGTAATTGTATCACCAGCAAGCTGATGCAGAAGGTATCCTACTGGATAAACTGTATAGACAATCTTTTTCGTTGTCAGAGAGCATCCTGACAAAAGACATAATGACATTACTGCGCTAAGGATCATCACCAGCATTTTTTTCAACATAAAAATCCCTCGCTTCCACATAAAATTATATCATACATTTACTGAAAACTCTTCACTTTCCCTCAAGTTTCAGAATTTTTTTAAGCATCTGCTTTTCAGATATAATTTTTCCATTGACATTCATCCAATTTGTACAATACACAAAAAGATCATCACAAAAATGATACTTGTCTTTATATGTTTCTGGATGAAGATATCTTGATAAATAAAACATACGTATTTGTCTTTGCATCGAAGCACAATTCATAATGTTTATCATAAGAAGTATTACTGTACAAATCAAATAAATCAAAGAATTGGGATTCATTAACCATAAAAATCCAATTCCAGCAAAAGACAAGATACAGCTCATATATAAAGCTTTTCGATAAGGAAGCACAACAAGAAAAAGTGCATGAAACAAATGATATCCATCTAGTGGAAATACTGGCAAACAATTAAATAATAGATAATTTAAATTAATTTGACACAAATAGTCTGACATTACAACTGAAATAAAATGCATTTTTAATAAAACTTCAAGAATTATAAACATACAGATATGCACAAAAGGTCCTGCTCCATAAAGCAGGATCCTTTGAAACAGATGAAGTGAATGCGTCTGTTGGATTTGTGCACATAAACCAAAAGGATAAACAGTCACCTTCTCAATTTTGTGACCAAAAAACAGTGCAGCACATATATGGGCAAGTTCATGAAGAAACATAATCCCATAACAGAAAAACACAATTTTTCCAGCACCCAAGCTATAAAGAATTAGCCATACTCCAATCGTCCAACAGGAAATCTTAAGGTTCAAAGGAAATAGCCTCTTCATAGCTGATTGAAACTCCCTGAAAAGAAAAGTCCAAATACACTTCATTTTCAACCTTTCCAATTAAAGTACCTTTCAAAATTCGATCATCTTCTTTACAAAACACTTCATTCAATAGACCATAAGTGACAATCAATCCATTATCTTGATGAATCATCACAACTTGTCCAGAAGACTGTTCATCACAGTAAATCACAATCCCATCGTCTAAAGAAATCACTTCATTGGAATCTGCCTCATAATATTGCCCCTCAATCAACTGATAGGTTGTACTTGACACAGCTAATGTTTGATTGTTCATCCACTTTTCAAGAAATAGCCACTCTCTGAGATGTGTTAGATTAAACGTATCAGACCATTGACTAATTTGTGCAATAACCGGTTCAAATCCCCCTGCCTGATAAATTCTCTCTGCCAAAACAACAACGGCACAACACATCAAAAGAAGCACTAATGTATAAATGGAATTCACAATTGAAGATGTATTTCTATTCTCTTCTTTTCTTAACTGAGCTACTTTTTTACGAATTTGTTTCCTCTGATTCATCTTTGTACCTCCAGTACATTCTCATCATAATCAGCATCAATCTTACTTCATCAAATCATTAAGTATTTCACTTTCAGTATAAGATTATCATTCAGAGAAATATGTCGAAGCAACTGCACTTTTCAATCTTTTTGTATCTGGGAGCTGTTTTTGACAACACAAACTCTCATTCCTTCATAGGATACTGCAGATAGCTCTATCTTTACATGAGTCCCTGTAACATCCGTAAACACATCTATCACTTCACCTACAGGCACAAAAGATGGATAAATGGATAATGGGCTCGTTAAAACTGACATACCAATCAAAGGAACAGGACCTTCCTCTAATAAGATTGCCTCACAAGCCCCTTGATAATATCTATTCAAAACTGCTTGAATTTGTAAGTTTTCATTCATCAGTACAACAGATAATCCTCCTGTGTATTCAGGGCTTTTCAATGTCTCTACAAGAGCCAAGCTGTCAATAGTTTGAACTATTTTCCCTACATATCCTCCTGAGGATATAACCGCCTGATGCTTATATAAATTCAATTCAGATTGAATGACAATTTGTCCCAAATAAGGATTATGAAGAAGCACTTTTGCATACTCACATTCAAGCTGCAGTTTATCTGCAGTACCCATCAATTGATCAATATGCATCAATTGAGATTTCAATGCCGTATTCTCTATTTTTAATGCATCTATCTCAGCATTGTTAATTTCACATTCTATGCCTGCCTGATTTTCGATTAAATTGAACCTAAATAAAGAAGCTATCATGAAACATGCATTGATTATTGGACGATACAGAAAAAAGCCATGAATCCCAAAAACAAGTATGAATATCAATACAGTTTTTTTCTTTCTTGCTTTCATGGCATCACCTGACATTAGTTTGAACTTAATCTAATCCAGTATCCCATGTTCCTTAAAACTGAAATAATCTGTATTACTCACAATCAAATGATCCACAACAGGTATTTTCATCATCTTTCCTGCTGAACATAAATTATCCGTAATCATAAGATCTTGAGGACTAGGTTCTAGATGACCTGAAGGATGATTATGTACTAAAAGAATCTTACTGGAAGAAGCGTTTATGGCTTCTTTAAAGACTTCACGAGGATGAACTATCGCACTGTCAACCGTTCCTGTAAACAACACCTTGTAACCAAGCACTTTATTTCTGACATTCAAAAATATAACCAGAAAATTCTCTTGACTTAAACTGCCTAATTTTAATCTGCACCAATGTACTATCGCATCAGGATTAGATAAAGAATCACTCTCAATCATCTTTTCGTATGCGATACGCTGAGACAATTCAAACCATGCCAAAAGTTCAAGAGCCTTCACTTGTTTAATCCCTTTAATATTTGTAAGGTCAGACAAACTAGAATTCAGCAACGCCAATAGTCCATCTTTTAGTAAACTGTCCGCAATATCCAGCGCTGAATTTCCTGATGTTCCATGACGAATTAATATTGCCAGCAATTCACGGTTTGATAAAGACTCAACACCGTGCTGAAGTGCCTTTTCACGTGGTCTTTCACTGATTGGAATATTCTGAATCATTCATTTACCAACTCCTTTAAAAGTTTTTCAATCTCCTTGTTATTCCATAATTCAACTTGTACTTCATTGAGGGATGCTTGTTTCTCAATCACATCAATCCCAGCACCATCTGCTTTCTGTTTTACAAGATTCCATTCATCTATGTTTGCTGAAGGATTTATAATAACGACTGTCAACTCATCTTTAGGTATACAGTAAACCGTAAAACCTGTATCAGATAACTGTTTCTGAAGCTGTTCATATGAACTTTTCTCTTTAAAAACGCCAGCCTGAAGCCAATAAAGTGTATCTATCTTTTCATTGATTGATTGAAGCAGCACAGGTTCACTTCTATCTTCTCCAACAGAAAACACTGCATAAAATAACACTGCATAAATAGCGGAAATCACAACAGTACATCCCAAAAGCAATTGTCTGCGACTCATTTTCTCACCTCATATTCAGTATATTCATTCACTTGCCTCCTATTAGTAACAATGAGAAAGAAAAAAACATTTAGTACTTTGAAATATCGCATTCTATAACAAATACAAACTTCACATCCCAAATGCTTCTTTAAACACATATATCATAATTTAAATATAATTTTAGATAAAGACTTGTCTTATAAGACTGGTTTATGCTTCATTGAAAATGCATTTACAATTGATTTATCTTGTATATACATCATTATTAAAATTATTTTTTTACAAGTTAGTGACTTTCATAACGTTTAGCTATAACCTGTTCTGTATCTTTCAATCATCTGTTCTTGCTGCTTGTAAGCCTTTTGGCGAAGTCGATTTGTTGAAAGAATAATGATGGTTGAAATCATTCCAAGTTCATCCTGTCTTTAAGTACATCATCTTCTAGTGGTATAAGTCCTGCACAGGTTGAAATGATTCCTGTTTGTTTACTTTAGATCATATCGATGTATCCGCATCCTCTTCGTGTGATCACATATGATACCACTAACAATTATCTGTTTTCATGAAATAATCCTTTAGAAAGAAAAAGAAGAAGCATTTAACTGATTGAATTCATTCAGTTTTACTACAAACTGCTTCAACTACTAAATACTTCTTCTTGACACATATATATGATAAACTATATTTATTTTCAAGTTAAATCTTAACTCTTTTCATCGTTCTGATAGAACTTTTCTATTAAATAAAAAAACTGCGATATCGCAGTTTTTCATCTTTGTTATTCAACACCTAATACAAAGCTGTATACAGGCTGATCTCCCTGATGCAAATCAACTTCTGCATCATAGTTGTCTTCAATATATGCAACAAGTTCTTCAACCTCTTCTTCAGTTGCATCTTCCCCAGCTACAACAGTAACAATTTCTGAGTCTTCGTCAATCATCTGATCAACAAGTGCTTTGACAGCCTGCATCTTATCAGGAACAGCTACGATGATGCTCTTTTCAAACATCCCCATGTAGTCGCCTTCCTTAATTTCTAGGCCTTCATATGTTGTATCCTTAATTGCATAAGTAACCTGACCAGTCTTCACATGCTTAATTGCTTCTGTCATTTCTTCAATGTTTGATTCAACATCTGTTTCAGGGTTGAACATAATGCATGCACTCAATCCCTGAGGAATTGACTTTGATGGAAGTACATGAATGTCTCTGTCATCCAGTACATCAGCTGCCTGCTGTGCAGCCAGAATGATGTTAGAGTTGTTTGGCAGAATCAGGATATGCTTTGCGTTCAGCTTACGAACAGCTGCAACAAAATCTTCAGTAGATGGGTTCATTGTCTGTCCGCCAGAAATAACAACATCACAGCGATATTCCTTGAACAGTTCAGTTAATCCTTCACCAGCAGCTACTGCAATCAGTGCATATTCCTTTGCAGGTGCTTCTTCAGCAGCTGGTACAGCTTCCTGCTGCAGTGTGCTGTGCTGTTCCTGCATGTTTTCAATTTTCAGTTTAATGAATTCACCGTAACGCTGAGCCAGATTCAATGCTTCCCCTGGAGTCAGAGTATGTACATGAACCTTCACAAGTTCTTCATCCTGAACAACAACAATAGATTCACCAATCTGAGACAGTTTTCTCTTCAGCTTGTCTTCTGTAAATGCTGCCATGCCGTTTTCAGTTAAACGCAGAATAAATTCTGTACAGTAACCAAATTCATCGTTTTCAACATCCATTGCAGCAGCAGAAGCAGCGTTGTCAGATTCCTGCGCAACAATCACATTGCCAAGCAGTGCTGAGTACATCCCTTCCAGGATAACAATCAAACCTGCACCACCTGAGTCAACAACACCAACTTCCTTCAAAACAGGAAGTAAATCAGGAGTTGTATTCAGTGATTCTTTTGCATATTCAATAAATGTCTTGAACCATTCTTCTACTTCCATTTCATGTGGATTTACCAGATGTTCTGCATAGTAGCTTGATTCACGAATAACTGTTAAAATCGTACCTTCAACAGGCTTCATAACTGCCTTATAGGCAACTTCAGAACCCTTAGCGAAAGCTGCAGCCAAATCAGCTGCACTTAATGTCTGCTTGGAATCAATGGATTGATATACACCACGGAAAATCTGTGATGTGATAACCCCAGAGTTCCCTCTGGCACCCATCAAAAGTCCTTTTGACAATGCCTTGGCAATCACCGGAATTTCATCCGAACATGCCGCAAGCGCATCCTTGACACCGGAAGTAAATGTCATGGACATATTTGTACCTGTGTCTCCATCAGGTACTGGAAAGACGTTCAGTGCATCAATTTCTGCATGATGATTACTCAAATTTGCAGCACCGCTCTGAAGCATCTGCTTAAATAACTGACCATTAATGCTCTTCATGATTTCACCAATTAGTCAACAACTTTAACACCCTGTACATAAACATTCACCAGAACCTGATCCAGTTCCAATGTTTTTTCCAGAACGTATTTTACTTTCTTTTGTACTTCCATTACGACTTCAGAGATTTTTACTCCAAAGCTGATGATAATATATAGATCCAGTTCAAGGCCGTTTTCACCATTGCGGACAACGACCCCTTTCGCATAGTTTTCCTTCTTCAGAAGTTCGGCAATGCCGTCCTTGAAAACTTTCTGTGATGCCATACCGACAACACCATAGCACTCGCTGACAACACCGCCAGTAAGTGTCGCGATAGCCTCCTGGGAGATGTTGATATTTCCTAAACCTGTAACTCTCTCAATAGCCATAGTTAGCCTCCTTCGCTTATATCATTATATTAAAATACCTATCTTTTTTCAAACAATTTCCGGTATTGTGAAATCTTTTTCACCAATTTATCGTGTTATCTACGATTCTTCGTCATCTTCTTCAGGATTTTCTAAATTCTCTGCTTCCAGTGCTGCTTGTTCTTCAGGACATAGTGATTTATATACATTTCCTGAATTTTCATCAGCATATAAACATACTTTTTTTTCTGTCAATGCAGAAGCCACTCCATTGTACTGATTAATCACATCAACACTGTAAAAACTTGCAAAGAAACGATTTCCATCTTTCATAACAAATTCCAATCCATTTGGATCATAGGAATAAGCATAGCGATGTATTTCAGAGATAGATGCAATACGTTTTTGAGGAATATTCTCAAACGCTTTCGCAAAATCACCCATCTCTTCATTAAAACCTACAATCAAAGGGATCTGTGAATACAGATATGAATAATCATTGCTAAGCTCCATCAGTGTTCCATCTTGAAACACCAGTTCAGGATATGTTTTATAACGATAGCCAAGAATCACTTTCTCCTCAATAACGATATCTACTGTTCCATCATTCCTTACACTTACTTGTGCACTTTGAATCAATGGACTGGATAAAAGACGATTTTCAGCAACTGAATCAAACACAAACAAATAACGTGATTCACTGCTGATTCCAGATAACTCTAATACGTCATCTTCATGAAGAAAATAATTTCCCTCAATATCAAATCCACGAACTTTAGATGCTGGACTCAACAAAAACCCGAATGTAATCAGAACAAAACCAGTAAATACAGCCATCACAAAAACCTTCACCTTATTGGTGAGAAAACGATTTCTGCGTACATCTGAACGATGCTTTTCAAAAACTTCATCCACTGTACTCTGATTCTCTTTTTTCTTCTTATTGCCTACCAATTGAATTTCTCCACTTCCATATGCAGTTCAACATCAAACTGTTCTTTCACCTTCTGCTGAATTTCAACAACTAACTGCATAAAATCACTTGCTTTTGCATTGCCTTTGTTCACAATGAAATTGACATGTTTTTCTGAGACACAGGCTCCTCCAACAGACTTTCCACGATAACCAATGTCTTCAATATACTGCCAGGCAGCACGTCCTTCTGGATTACGGAACACACTTCCAGCACTAGGATGTTCAAGAGGCTGAGATGCTATACGTCTTGCTCGACGCTGATCCATCAATGCGCGAATCTGTTCTTCAACTCCAGCTGACAGTTTAATCTTAACCGCAAGAATGATCCAGTCACGATGTTTTTGAAACACACTAGTACGATAGCCAAACTCGCAATCTTCTGCATCCATCCATACCAGCTGACCATCGCGGTAAACAAACACTTCCTGAAGTACATCAGCCATATTGCTTTTGTAAGCACCCGCATTCATAAATGTGACGCCACCAACCGTTGCAGGTATTCCACTGGCAAACTCAAGTCCACTCAGTGAGTTTTTCATTGCCTCATATGCCAGTGCAATAATCGAACATCCTGCTTCAGCATAACAGATGTCATGATCAAAATAATGCTCAGTAAATGAACGATCCAAACGAATCACAACGCCATTGAAATCATTATCTGAACAAAGCAGATTTGACCCTTTTCCAATTACTTTAAAAGGTGCACCAGCCTCTTTGATTTCACGAATCACCTGAGTCAGTGCCAATATATTTTTCGGATACACGACAATACGTGCATTCCCTCCAATACGCAGTGTTGTCATGGTACGGAATGAAACATTCTCAGCTACCTGTCCATACTGCGACAATTCTTTTGCTAATTTTTCCATGAATCCCCCATCAGTTCCTTCAGCCATGAAATAATATCGTCACTGGCATTGGGAAAACCTAGTTTCTTTGTGTTAACAGACATTGTTTCTCTTAAAAGTGCATCTTTCATGCAGCAGTCAATTTTATCTGCAATCAAGTCTGCTGTCAAATCTTTTTCTTCAATCATGATTGATGCATTGATTTTTTCAAGTGCCTGAGCGTTTTTCACTTGATGATTATTTGGTACATATGGGCTAGGAATCATAATAGATGGCATTCCCATTGCAGTAATTTCTGCAGCAGTTGTAGCTCCCCCGCGGACAACACACAAATCAGCCTGCTTCATTACTTCTGCCCCCTGAATATAAGGTGTAACAAAAACATTCTTTTCTGATGGACATTCTTTAATAAACTCATCATAATTATTCTTACCTGTTACATACAGCACCTGATAATCTTTTCCAAGCAGTTTTTTCAGCGCTTCTTTCATCACTTTATTCACACTTTGAGAACCTAGTGATCCCATAACAATGACCACTAAAGGTTTATGTGGATCAAGACCTAATTCTTTCAGTACTTCAGGATTCTTTTTTACCTGTGCAGCAACACTCGCACGAGGATTGCCTAAAATCCTTGTTTTTTCTTTTGGAAATTCATTCAGATTCTCATTGTAGCATCCTACTACAGCATCAGCAAAACGAGCTAAAAAACGATTTGCCTTCCCTGCGTAAGAATTCTGTTCATGAAGCATAATTTTCACTTTCATCTTTGCAGCAGCTAAAACAACAGGAACACTTAAATAATTACCAAATCCAACGACAGCATCCGGACGAAATTCTTTCATCAGCTGAATGCACTGAGAAGTTGCAGAACCCATTGCCAGAATCATTTGAATCTTCTTAATGATACTGCCGCTGACAGCTCCCATATTCAATCCTACAAATTTATATCCACACTTAGGAATCTCTGTGGATTCCATACGTGTACTTGAACCTACAAAAATAACCTCTGAGTCATTGATTTCTTTTTTAATTGCATCAGCCAAAGCAGTTGCTGGATAAATGTGTCCGCCTGTGCCTCCTGCAGCCATAATGATACGCATGAATATCACTCCAATCTTTTATATTATACCACAAACAACCTTTACTTTACATCACTATCCTGTTGATTGATGCCAATTATCAAACCAAAGGATCCCATCAGCATGACAAGTGAACTGCCTCCATATGACAAAAACGGAAGTGTAATTCCTGTCACAGGAAACAAGCCCACGACTACTCCCAAGTTAATCAGAACCTGTATCATAAACAAAGCTGTGATACCTACAACCACAAAACTGGAGAAAGTATCTTTACATCGAAGCGCAATTGTGACGCAGTCTGAAAGAATTAGGATAAACAGGATCAATATGCAAAGTGCCCCTATCCAGCCTAGCTCTTCACACGCTATCGCAAAAATAAAATCCGTCTGTGGTTCTGGAAGATAGAAATGTTTTTGCATGGAACGATTTAATCCTGCGCCTAAAAGACCTCCTGGAGCAATAGCATAATAGCTCTGTATAATTTGAAAACCACTTCCTAAAGGATCTGACCAGGGGTCTAAAAAGCTAAGAATACGCTGCATGCGATAAGGAGCAGCAGCAATCAAAAACACAATCCCTAAAACACCTAAACAACCACATGCCATAAAATATTTCATTGGTGCTCCAGCTGCTAAAATCATAACAACAATACTGCAAACCATGACTAGTCCTGAACCAAAATCAGGCTGAAGCAAAATCAGTAAAAAACCTAATGCAGGCACTACCAGTAAACCAATAACATCACTTAGTCTTTTCACACTTGTTTTCTTTTCAATCAAAAAGGCTGTTGTAAAAATACAGCTGAGCTTAAAAAATTCTGATGGCTGTATTAAAAAACTCCCCACACCAAACCAGCTTCTTGATCCATTTCGTGCAACACCTATACCAGGAACTAAAACAAGCAATAATGCAATAAAACAGCAGATTAGTAACATTCGATGATTCTTTTTTATTGTCTGGATAGAAATTGAACTCGTCCATTTCATAACGATAGTACCTAATAACGCAAAAAGAAGTTGTCTTTTTACAAAATAAGCTGCATCATCATACTTAAATTGCGCCCAAATATTTGAACTAGTCGCAATCAATACAACTCCAGTTAAAATCAATGCATAGATTTTGATTGTCAGCCAGAAAGACTTGCGTGAAAACATAAAAAGGCTTCACCTCTTCCACTTCAGTGTATGAGGTAAAGCCTTGACTCATTTCTTCTTTTTTGTGAGATATTCTACTATCAGCCATGTCACTACAGGATTTACAAACAGCAGCATCGGCAAAGCAGCAGTCACTGAAATCAGAGTATTACTGGTAAACATCTGCAGTACAAACTGCATCAATACCAGTTCTACTAAAAACAATCCGACATAAATTCCTGTACATAACAAATAATAAGGTATTAAACGATGCTTCATTAGAACTTAATTTTATTGTGAAGTACTTTGCCGATAATCTTCACTTTCCCCATTCGGATTTCTTCAGCATCAAACACCATAGGTTCATATGCAGGATTTTCTGGTTTCAAAACCATTGTATCCCCTTTAAACAAAACACGCTTGCATGTTGCCTCTTCATCATTTATCAGTACAACTGCAATTTCATTATGTTCAATGGTATCCTGTTTTCGACAATACAAGACATCCCCTTCCATAATACGTGCATTGATCATTGAATCACCAACAACACTCAAATAGAAATATTCTCCTCTCCCGCTTTCAGATTCAGGTACATACTCCCATCCTTGAATATTTTCAACCGCAAGAATCCCTGGACCCGTTCTAACCGTACCAACAACAGGTACTGGTGAATAATGAGACAAAATACTGGAAAGATTTACATACACCAGCATTTCCAAGGATACCTGAAAATAATCTGCAATCTGCGATACGACCGGAAGACTTGGATAAGATGTTCCATCCTCCCACTTCTGTACAGTTGTAAATGACTTGTAACCCAAATCATCCGCAAACTCATTCTGTGATTTCCCTTTCAGTTTTCTTAAAAATCTGACATTTTCTTTAAAGTACATAGTTTCCATTAGTTCATCATCCTTTTGTTTATTATACTTGAATTTCATTCAATTGAAAAGAATTATTTTTTAACTGGATAAATCACAACACCCTTTACAACACGATTCACCTCTCCTGTTGGACAAGGATTATCAGGACCAATGCCTAAACTTAATGATTTCTTAAGTGCTAAAACCTGGGCAAACAAAATATAGTTCAAGCCAAGAAGTGCATTATCTAACTGATGAAAATGATTGAAACATACCACTTTATCTGTCAACTGTTCCAATTCTTCACTTGTCTGAGTACACAATACAACAATACGGTTCTTTTTACGCTGAAGACTCATTTCTTTCAGCAAGTCCAGTTCATACTTTCTTGCATATTCATTTGAACTTAATAAAATTACAGTCAATGTTTCATCATTTACAATAGATTTAGGACCATGTCTAAAACCAAGCGGAGAATCATGCATTGTTACAACCTGACCTGCAGTCAGTTCAAGCATCTTTAAAGCTGATTCCTGAGCAGTTCCTTTTAAATCATTTGCACCAAGATAAACAATACGCTGAAAATCAAACTCATCAACAATCTGTTCAGCTGCATTAAATCCTTCTTTTAGAAATTCAGTTCCAGCATCAATGATTGTATTCATTTCTTCAGCTATCTGATCTAAATCATCTAAATGGAAACAAAGAAGCGCAGCTAAAGCCATATTAGAATAGCTGGAAGTCATCGCAAAGCTCTGATCACATGTTTCTGGAGTTAAATTTAATGCATAAGCACGTTCATTTTGTGATGCAGCTTTAGAAAGTGCTCCCTCTTTGTTGCAGGTAATCATCAGATGATAGATGTTTTCACACAATACATTTGCCGCATCAACAGCACCAACAGATTCAGGAGAATTGCCTGAACGCGCAAACGAAATCAGCAATGTCGGCTTTACAGGATGAAAATAATCCTGAGGTGCACTCACTAAATCTGTTGTACCAATGGACTTCACTTTCCCATCACAAAGACGATTTAAATGAACACAGATTGAATTTCCAACAAATTCACTCGTTCCTGCGCCTGTTAAAATCACATCATAATCATGATGTTTAAGAACCTGCGTCATAAACTCTTTAAGTTCTTCTTTACACTGGTCAATCTGATGAATTGTTTTGATCCATGTAGCTGGCTGCTGTGCAATTTCAGTTGCTGTCCAGAAACAAGACAGCTCTTTCATTATTTTTTCACTATAGTTGAAACATTCCATAAACAACACCTCTTATAAGTATTATATAAAATCAGAATCTGAAACTCAATCAATGAGTGTCAGCTGTACGCGTTTTCTTTGATGATCTATTTTATGTACTTTTACTTTCAACAGATCTCCTACTGAAACAATTTCACTTGGATGGGTGATCTTTTCTTTTGTCAGTTTTGAAACATGAATTAAACCATCATCATGAAGACCTATATCTACAAATGCACCAAAATCCACAACATTACGAACTACACCTTCCAGCATATCTCCTTCATGCAAGTGTTCTAACTCAAGAACATCACTTCTTAGAAGTGGTCCATCATAGCGTTCACGATAGTCTCTTAATGGTGCTTTCAGTGCTTCTATAATATCTGTCAATGTATATTCATCAATTTGAAGTTTCTGTGATACTTCATAAATGTTCATATAAGATAAAGCTTCTGAAAGCTCTTTGCTTCCCAACGGGTAATTACCGCATAATTGAAGCAGTGCTTTTGCCTTTTTATAACTTTCAGGATGAATTGAAGTTCCGTCAAGCTCTTCACTTCCAAAGCGGACTCTTAAAAATCCTGAAGACTGTTCAAATGCCTTTGGGCCGAGTTTCTTTACTGTTTTTAGCTGATTACGATTGTCAAAACGACCATTGAGATTACGCCAGTTAATGATCTCTTCTGCAATGGATTTATTTAATCCTGATACATGCATCAACAATTCTTTAGATGCTGTATTCACATCAACTCCAACACGATTTACACTCTTTTCAATCGCAAAATCCAAACGTTCCTGAAGCTGTTTTTGTGGAAGATCATGCTGATACTGCCCTACACCAATGCTTTTAGGATCAATTTTTATTAACTCTGACAAAGGATCAAGTGTACGTCTTCCAATTGAAACGGCAGAACGTTTTTCAACTGTTAAATCTGGGAATTCAGCACGTGCCAATTCACTTGCACTATAGACAGAAGCTCCTGCTTCTGATACTAAAGTATACTGTACATTTAAATGATTTCTTTGAATCACATCAGCCACAAAGCTTTCAGATTCACGTGAGGCTGTACCATTTCCAATCGCAATGATTTCATAATGATATTCTTTATATAAATCACAAAGTATCTTTTCAGCTTCTTTCTTTTTATTGACAGGTTCATGAGGGTAAATAACCGAAATATTTAATAGCTTGCCTGTATCATCAATGATTGCTAGTTTACATCCAGTACGAAATGCAGGGTCAAACCCTAAGATTGTCTTTCCAATCATTGGAGGCTGAAGAAGAAGCTTTTCAAGATTCAAAGAAAAGATTTCAATAGACTGTTTCTGTGCTTTTTCTTTTAATTCTGAGCGCACTTCACGTTCAACAGACGGAAATGCCAATCGTTTCATTCCGTCTTTTACAGCCTCTTCAATATGTGTCTGAGCAACTGTCATACGATTACGAGTAATTCCGCGCACTGCATAGTTAATCAGCCATCCCTGATCATATTCAAGAGTCACTGTAATGACTTTCTCACTTTCTGCACGTTCAATAGCCATAATTCGATGAGGCTGAATCATAGAAATACGTTCAGTACGATCATAGTACATCTTATATACTTGATCAGTATCTTCATGCTTCTTCTTTTCTTTTGTCACAATACGTCCATAATTTTCAATTGACTCTTTAATCTTCCATCTCAGTTTTGCATTGTCACTGACACGTTCTGCCACAATATCGCGCGCTCCCTGCAAAGCTTCTTCAATAGAAAGAACTTGTTCATTCAGATATTTTTCAGCTTCCTTCTCAGTACTTCCTGTTTTTGGACAGCTCATCAAATAATCAGCCAGTTTTTCAAGTCCTTTATTGATAGCATCAGCAGCACGTGTTTTCTTTTTCTGCTGATATGGACGATATATGTCATCTACCTGAGAGAGTTTTTGACAGGCATTCACTGCACTGATAATCTCTCTAGTACATTTCCCCTGTGCTTCAATTAATCGCAAAACATCTTCTTTTCTCTTTTTCAAATTGTTTTGGTATTCATGTTCCTTTGATATAAAGAGAATCTGTTCTTCATCAAGATTTTGTGTCATTTCTTTACGATAACGCGCAATAAATGGCACTGTATTGCCTTCTTCTAACAGCCTTAACGTATTTTCAACCTGAACAGCTGAAACATTTAAGCTTTCTGCAATTCTTCTGATAATTTCTTCCATCTTATTTCTCCTTTTTATCGCCTATTCATCATAACAGAAAAAAAGGACAATGTCACAACACGTTATCCTCTGATAAGAAGTTTCACACCATCATGAACTAATCTATGTTATAATATGTCGTATCAGGAGGAAACCCTATGAAATTATTAAAAAATAAAACAACAGTGATTCTGTTGTCAATTACAGGTATTCTGGCAGTTCTTACTTCAGCCGCACTTGTTTTTTACTTAAACAATCCGGCAAAACAAATCGAACTTCCAGAATTTACCGAAAAAACAATTCAAGATATTAAAAGCTGGAAAGAAGCAAATCAATTATTGGATGAACAAGTTGTCTTTGAATATGTCTACGATGATGAAAATGAGAAAGACACTGTTCTTTCTCAAAATCCTGAAGCAGGGACTAAGTTAAAAGATAAAGATTCTATTTCCTTCGTCATTTCAAAAGGACCTGATCCAGATTTAGCTGTTGAACTTCCTAATGACATCAAGACGATGAATGAAGAACAGCTGAAAACATTCTTTGAACAAAATTTCTTCTCAGATGTCACTTTCGAATACGTTGTCTCTGATAAAGTAGAAGTCAACAAGTTCGTATCTATCAACATCAATGAAACCAGCCCAAAACGTTCTGATATGATTATCATCCAGATTTCTGCTGGAACAGAATCTGTAGGAATTGAAATCCCTATGCCAGACTTTGAAGGTCAGACAAAAAAAGCTGTTGAAGCATGGGCTGCCACAAACAATATTACTGTTAATTTCAAAACTGAAGCTTCAAACACTATTGAATCTGGAAAAGTATCGAAACAGTCTCCTGAAAAGAATACAACAATTAAAACAGGTGATACAGTGACTATTACCCTCTCTTCAGGAAGAACTATTAAACTTGACAACCTGAAAGGAAAGACAAAAGCTGAGGTTGAAAAATGGGTAAAAGAAAATGATGCTAAAGTTCAGTACATTAGTTATTACGCTGATTCTACTGAAAAGGATAAAGTCATCAGTACTAACCCATCTAGTGGAACTGTTTCTGAAAATACAACTATTAAAGTGTATATCTCCTTAGGTTCTGTCACAATGATTGACTTTAAAGGAAAGGTAGAAAAAGACGTTAAAGAATGGGTTGCCACAATGAATAAATCCATTTATTCCAAAGACAATCACATCTCTTACAAAATTGTTGAAGCTGAAAAACAGAGTGATGCAAAATCAGGTACAATTCTAAGTACAAATCCAAAAAAAGACGAAACTGTTAAATTTAAAACTGTGATCACTGTTACTGTTGAACCTGAAAAAACTGTAGATGTTACAAGCTTTGCAGGTAAAACAGAAACAGAATTTAAAAAGTTTATTGATGAAAACAAATTAGCTTTAGGTACAAAAACTGAAAAGTATTCAACGACAGTTCCATCAGGTTCAGTCATCTCCAATGATACTGGAAAGAAAGAACCGGAAACAAAAATCAATTATGTAGTATCAAAAGGCGCATATTCTCCAAAAGCTTCTGATTTCAATGGAAAATCAAAAACAGAAGTTACAAATCTGATTACTGCTGCAAACAATATGGGTGCAGGATGGACAACTTCATTTACAGAAGACTTCTCTGATACAGCCGCATCTGGAAAAACATTTGGATGTGCAGTAGATACAAACGCAAAGAAAGTTACATGTAAGATTTCAAAAGGAAAAGGTGTGACTGTACCTGATTATGTAGGAACAAACAAAAAACCATGTTCTAGCGACAGCTGCACAGTCAACGGATTAAAAGTTACACAGAAATATGAATACAATTCAGCAGCAACAGGAACTGTCATTAGCCAGTCGCTCACTGCTGGAACAGTTGTAGCAGAAAACACTGCAATCACCATTGTGTTATCAAAAGGGCCTCAGCCTACACCAACACCTACACCAACTCCTACTCCTACTCCTACTCCGACACCAACACCTACACCAACTCCTACTCCTACTCCGACACCAACTCCAACACCAACTCCTACGCCTACACCGACTCCAGAGACAACTCCAGAGACAACTCCAGAGACAACTCCTACTCCTGATACAAAGATTAGTATTTCATATGCACAGGTTGCCGCATTAGAAAACTGTATTGTATCTGGAGATGCAAATGCAACGAAAAATGCAATGATTAACTATATTACAAATGATTTGAAATTCACTTCAGCTCCTGTCATTACAATTGAAACAAATGACGAAGTAGCTGGTACAATCCTGAATACTGGAAACTTTGAATCTGGATCATTTGTTCCTGAAACTGTATTCACTATCACCATCTCTGGTGGACCACAAAACTAGAAAAACATCTCAGACTTATGTCTGAGATGTTTTTTTATTGACTAGCTGAATCCTCTTCAGAAACAGTTGAAACATTAAAGCCTTTCAGCTGCATCATTACACGGTTCTTATTATTTCGATCCACACTTAATTGAACATAGTGATCAGAATCAAATTGATAGTTTGAAAGTCCAGATACAGAAGACTTCTTTAAATCTATATATTCTACATAATCTTTCGTTTCAATCTTTAATACAAAGTCATATACACCATCTGTCATTTCAGATAAAGGCATATTTAGCTCATACCATGTGTAATCATAAACATATCCACTGTTGATACGCTCAGTATTATTCCAAGGAGGAGCATCTCCCATCAGCTGATTACTTCCTTCTACAGAATATGAATAAATTGTTCCATCTGTTCTATTTAATGCATACAAAACATATTCAACTTCACTAGTTGAATCAAATATTCCATTCCAGATAAACGCTGAACCATAAACATTCACTGACTTTGTTTGTTCATCAAAGACCATTGCGATTAAGTTCTGATATCCTTCACGAATACGTGGTAGTTTATTTTTTAACTCCTTATCAAGCTTATATGGAGTCACTGATATTTCAACTCGATAGGATACTGCATATCTCATCACGAGCTGTCGATATAGACCATCGCTGCCCTTAATCATATCCGATTCAGACATTTTCGATGTACCATAAATCTTCGCAGATTTTGAAATCTCGCCAAGGGTAGTCTTAACATATAATGTGTAATTTCCTACAGGCAAAGTACTTACATCAACAGATCCATCATACCAGCCATAATCGTAAGCATAACCATCACTGTATACTTCTGTTAAATTATAGTCACCTGTTGATGCATCTAACTTACCAAGAGATATTTCTTCTTCAGTACTCATATTTACTGCGATAAGTTCATGATTTACAGTATCCTGTAAATGATGGAAATCACGAATCAATGAAATTCCATGCAAAGATAATATTCCATCTTCATTAAGATTTATTGATTTCAAAGAAGAAATCAAGGTTAACTCAGAAGGATCTGAAAGACTTCTAGATGTAACAGTCATCATTGTGTATTCCCCAGTGTTATCAAACACATAGTTTTTGGTATTTGTGGAAATAGCACGATGATCGAAAACTAATTCTCTTGTGTCATTGTACTCTTCGAGCGCAGAGTAATCACTGTACATTCTAAAGTAATAAGTTCCATCTTCTAGTTCATTTAGATCAAGAAGACCCTCAAATACAGCAACATCATCTGTGTTATCCATTAATTCTGTATTGAAGCGAACCTCTGTTATCTTTTCATAATACTGATTAAACACTGCTAATGTATGTATCAGCTGATTGCTATCGGTAATGTATATACCAGGACGATAGGCTTTACCAGATACTTTTAGTTCACCTGTATCACTGATTGCGAATTCATCAAATTCACATACAAATTCACCTGTAGGCTCATAACCAGGAATCGTGACATTGTTGTAGTCTGTCAAAAGAGTAATGCTATTTTGATTCATGTAGGCGACACTCTTTTCAAAATCATATGGTGTTGCATTCTGCATGACACCACTGACTTTGTGTTTCAAAAAGTTTCCTTCACCATCAAGGATTGCATTTGTAAACTGTACCTGATAATACCCATTGGTTTCACCATGAATAACCACCGTATGATTATCCTGGTAATAACGAGAATATTCAGAAGTACTAAGTATTTTCCCGTTTACTGAAGCATTTAATAAAAACGAAGCTCCAAATTCATGAATTAATCCAAGTGTTTCAACATCATAATCAGTATAAGTTCCATCATATTTTTTTGAAAACTTGTCAATATCATAGGCTATGGCTGCAATCTTCATTCCCCAGTATGGGTCAGAAGCGTATTTCACATTGAATCCACTGCCTTTATTACCAACATGCATACCAAAATAGCGTACATCAGTAATATCCATATAGCCTCTTAAATTGTAGGCCATATGTTCAGTAATACCATTAGAAATGCTGGAAAATGCAGTAGCATTGCCTGGATTGTCATCAATGGCAGCCCATCCAAATAAATTGTTTTTACTAACAGCGAAATTACTTCTTCCATAAGAGGATTCCAAACATCCCATGGCATAAACCATTAATGCATTAACACCATAAGTATTCTGGGCAGAAACAAAAGTTGCCCCTTCATTAACCAGCTGACTCTGTTTCTTTGTCAGCTGATTGATACTTGTACTGGTTGGTTTTTCTGTATACCCTTTAGTCGCAAGATAAGCATCTAGCGTTTCTGCACTAATCGAACTTGCACTTCTTAATGGCAAAAACTGATAGTAATTGTAATAGGTAGCTAGATATTCACTCATTTCTCTATCTGCATAAAACTGATATCCATCAGCACTGTAATAAACTGCGCCTACACTCATCCAATCTGCTGCTTTGCCTATTGTAAGAGTGTATTGTGTTCCATCATAACCAGAAAAGAAATGGAAAACTAAATCTGTATAATTACCATTTTTTACGACTGAATAATAGTTTTGTTTTGGGACTAATGTAAATGGATCTTCACTGTTATCACTGGTCTGACCACCTAAAGTCAGCTTTAAACCATTTGTAATAAACTTCATAGGTACTAAATCCATTTCTGATAATTTAGCGTATCCTGTAAACCCATTCAGTACAAGCTGTACATTCCCTTCTCCATTGCCATTATAGCTAATAGTTTCAGGCTTAGATAGTTCTCGATGCTGTACAACATACGTTACTTTATATTTATGGTCATTCACATAACTAGAGGACTGATAAACATTCATAGTTAATGAACCATTTCTTTTTGGATAACTGTAGGCAATACCAGACGCAATCGCAATGATTTTAGTAGGACTTTTACTAGAAGCATGACGTACAACATAGTCATCTTGATTCATTGCACTTTTAGCTTCTTCAAATGTATTATGACAGCTGATTGTATCAAAACCACCAGAATCATTGACCCACGCTACTTCATACGCATCACAGCCCACGGAATTTCCCTGGGCTATTATTTCTTCTTTAACTGCACCTGTCAAAATGGAGAAAGCCATTAAAAATGACACGCACAGCTTTATCAATCTGTTCATGGGTTTCCCCCTTTCTACTTCAGATTCACTTGAATTTGAATTGTTTGTTCAGAACCTTTTAATTTTAACTGAAGTGTTCCATGATACTCAATAGGTTCATTCTCAGGATTAAGCGTCACAAAGAAAATGTATCCTCCCTGACGATCTATAATTTGTTTATTCATGATATTTTCATATTTCTTCGTAGTAAACTGACCACTAAAAGCCTCAAACTGTTCTGAACTGCCTTCAACCTGATACCAGGCTTCTTCAATTTCTACAACATCTCCCCATAAGCTGACTGCCTCAACATAAAACGCATGAATCTCTGCAGTACTTGAAAGAATATACTCTTCTGTAGTACCATCTTCATAGGTTCTTGTAAAATTATCCTGAATTTTTACAGCTTTAGCTACTTTCATCTGATAAGTTTTTCCATCAGAAATAATATCTTCCGCTTCATAGCCAAGATCTTCTTTGACTCCAGCAGGATTTGTCAAATCAAATTTCATCACAAAAGTATTTTCAAAATCGCTCGACAAAGAAACAGTTTTTAAACTGCTGTCTTTTACTGGAATAAAAATCTTTGCGAGATAGTTTGTTGAAGATGAGATAAGTTCAAACCAGACATTCTGTTTTCCCAAATACAAATTGTTTTTTTCTAGCTGAAAAACATATTCAGAAACATCATTCAACGAAATACCTTCACTTGTCGTAAAATGACTTAAACTAATATTTGTAGCATCATTTGCCTTCACTCTAACTTTTGCAATGACAAATCTAAAATCAATATCATCCACATCATAAACAACATAGTCTACTAAGTCGATCTGTACTTGTTCATTCTTTTCTGTTTCATCTGGCTTTATCTGATTACCATCATTAGGAAGTACAACCTCAGGTTCATCAGGTAAATCTGTTAAATCGTTTTTAGGTGCATTCAATGCAGTTACAAGCACAAAGCCAATACTCACAATCAAAAAACATGCAATTATCAGCAATATGATTGTTTTTCCATTGTTTTTGTTTCTTTTTGTCACTGTTTTCACCTCTGAATTATTATAGCACAATGAAAAAATGAAAAAAATGGTACTTGTAGGATTTAGTACCATTTTCAGTTAAAAATCACAAAGTTAATCATTAATCCCATCTGGATTTTGAGACTGGAATCTCCAAGAATCCTGACACATTGTTTCAATGTCATATTCTGCCTGCCAGCCAAGAACTTCTTTTGCTTTTGAGGTATCTGCATAACATTCCGCAATATCTCCAGGACGACGTTCAACAATTTTATAAGCAATTTCTTTTCCTGAAGCTTTCGCAAAGGCATCTTTCACTTGAAGGACTGAATAGCCATGCCCCGTTCCAAGATTCACTGCATCAATACCCTTGCGCTTATCTGCATACTCAAGTGCTTTCAGATGTCCTTTCGCAAGGTCAACAACATGGATATAATCACGCACACCTGTTCCATCAACTGTGTCATAATCGTTTCCAAATACACTGAGATATTCACGCTTTCCAATCGCGACCTGTGCAATATATGGTAAAAGATTGTTTGGGATACCATTTGGAACTTCACCAATCAAACCAGATTTATGTGCTCCAATCGGATTGAAATAACGAAGCAGTACAATTGAGAAGTTTTCATCTGAGTGTGCCAAGTCTTTTAAAATCTGTTCATTATACAGTTTTGTTGTTCCATAAGGATTCGTAGTAGAAAGTGGGAAGTTTTCACGAATTGGAACAGAAGCAGGATCACCATAAACGGTTGCACTTGATGAAAATACCAAATGATAAACATGATGCTTCTTCATTGTTTCATAAAGATTTAAAGATCCCGCAATATTATTCTGATAATACGTTAAAGGAATCTTTACAGATTCACCTACAGCTTTGTATCCTGCAAAATGAATCACTGCATCCAAATGATTTTCTTCAAATACCTTTTCAAGTCCTTCACGATCCAAAATATCAACTTGATAAAACTTAGGAAGTACTCCTGTAATTGTTTCTATGCGTTTTAAAACAGCTTTTGAAGAATTATATAAATTATCCACTATGACAACTTCATAGCCAGCCTGAATCAGTTCAACACATGTATGTGAACCAATATATCCAGTTCCTCCAGTAACCAAAATTGTTTTACTCATATTGTTCCTTCCTTTTCTAACTAAACAGTGCTGATAATGCACCAAACAATCCCAATGAGCCAGCCCCCATAATCAAGCCAGCCATAATAACTCCACCCATAACTGCAAGTACGCTTTTCTTAAAATCCATGTTCAGAAAACTTGCAGCAAGTGTTCCAGTCCAAGCTCCTGTACCAGGTAATGGAATACCTACAAAAAGCAGCAAAGCCCAGTACAACCCGCGTCCTGCAGTTGCCTTAAGCTTTTCTCCACCACGTTCGCCTTTTCGAACACACCAGGTAAAGAAACCGCCAATCACAGGTTTATCCATCCCCCATAACAATACTTTTCTTGCAAAGAAGAAAATAATTGGTACCGGAATCATATTTCCAATCACCGCAATAATATAAGAAGGAATAAGAGGAAGTTCAAACAAAACAGCATAAGGAATCGCTCCTCTTAATTCAATCAGCGGTACCATGGAGATGAAAAATACAATTAAATACTTTATCATAAACCCTCCATTATTTCGCAAACAGACGCAAAATATCCTGTCCTGTCGCAAAAATCATTAATCCAATCAATAGAAGAATACAAACGCTCATCAATGCCTGTTCAATCTTCTGATTGATTGGTTTACCTGTGAGGCATTCAATCCCAAGAAGCACAACGCGGCCACCATCTAAAATAGGTAATGGAATCGCATTGAATATGCCCACATTCAATGAAATAATCGCAATCAGCCAAATATAGTTCACCAGTCCCAGTGAAGCCTGTTCAGCTGTCACTGTATAAATACCTACAGGTCCAGAAATCTGATCTAAATTCTGTCCCTTAAATAAATCAAGAATAGACTGAACCATCATGGATGCAACATAAACCATCTGTGAAGCACCGTCAATCAAACCTTGAAAGAAACCTACTTCAACATGTTCTGTTGGAGCAGAAATACCCACAAGGTATGCTGACTGTTCTTCTAAATATTCAGGTGTCAGCTCAAATACAAACATCTGACCATTTCTTTCAATTGTATAAATACGTGTTGATGTCACATCAGCAATATTTGCAGAACTCATTTCTGTAAACGTCTGAGGACGAATTACTGTACCATCAGAAAATTCAATCTGAACAATTGTATCACCTTCAAGAAGTCCTGCACGTTCAGCAGGTGAATTTTCTACAATTGTTCCAACTTTAGGAAGATCTACAGAAACAGTATATCCCTGTGTCATAAAAATACCAGAAAAGATAACCCATGCCAACAAGAAATTCATCAGAATTCCTGCCATCATAATGAGCATTTGTTTCCACTTTTTAATTCCTTTTAATGAACGTTCTGGCTCAACTTGAACAGTCAGTTCACCTTCCAGTTCATTGCCTGTTTCTCCTGCCATCTGACAAAAACCACCAAGAGGCAAAAGACGAAGTGAATATAGTGTTTCTTTTCCTTGATAACTAAAAAGCTTGGGTCCCATGCCTAATGAAAATTCACCAACATAAACATGAAAAAGCTTTGCCATCACAAAGTGTCCAAACTCATGAATAAAAATAATTACACCTAGCAGGACAACAAAATAGAGCAATCCCATACCATTTTCTCCTTTATTTTAGATTCAACGATCATGCGAGCTCTGCGGTCAGCATCTATCACATCCTGTAAAGTGACATCTTTGTGATAAGGAAATTCATGAACTGTATTGATCACAAGTTCTTCAATTTCAAGGAAAGTGATTCTGCCATCTCTAAATGCTTGATTCGCAACTTCATTTGCCGCATTCAATACCGCAGGCAGATTCCCCTGTTTTCTACCCACTTCATAAGCTAAACCTAACAATGGAAAGCGTTCAAAACTGACAGGCGAAAAATGCAGTGTCATCATTTTTGTGAAATCCATTGATTCACTATTCAGGCTCAAACGATTAGGCCATGAAAGTGCATACTGAATAGGCAGTCGCATATCTGGTGTACCCAGCTGTGCAACAATTGCCGTATCATGATATTCCACCATGGAATGCACCACGCTTTCAGGATGCATTACTACATCAATATGATCAAAGTCAAAGCCAAAAAGCCAATGCGCTTCAATCACTTCAAATCCTTTATTCATCATCGTTGCTGAATCAATGGTAATTTTAGCCCCCATTGACCAGTTTGGATGTTTTAACGCTGCTTCAACTGTAACGTCTTTCAGCTGTTCTCTAGTGTGGTTTCTAAATGAACCACCAGATGCAGTTACAATCAAACGTTTTACTTCAGAATGTCGATTTCCCTGAAGACACTGAAAAATAGCACTGTGTTCAGAGTCAATCGGTGTCATAGATACCCCATATTTATGAACAGCATCCATCACAAACTGCCCTCCCACAACAAGTGTTTCCTTGTTGGCAAGTGCAATATCATGCCCTGTTTCAATAGCCTTCAAAGTTGGCATAAGGCCAACAAAACCTACAAGGGCATTTACCAAAACATCATAATCCAGCACAGCAAGTTCCAAAAGTCCTTCATCTCCTGAATGAAAAACAATATCAGAATATTCTTCTTTTAAAAGTTGTGCATCTTCTTTTTTCGCTACACAAACATGAGCTGGATGTATTTTTACTAATATTTCTCTTAGCTGCTGAACATTATATCCTATGCTCAATGCAGTAATTTCAAACTCATCAGAATGACTTAAAACAACATCAATCGTCTGAATACCAATTGATCCGCTTGCGCCTAGTAGTACTATACGTTTCATTTTACATCACCATCACAAACATCATATATAAACTCAGCCAAAGAATCAGATTAAAAATCAAAGAATCAATACGATCCAAAACTCCGCCATGTCCAGGGAAAATATTTCCAAAGTCTTTGATATTCACATGACGCTTAATCGCACTAAACGCAAGATCACCAAGCTGTCCAATTAGTGGCATCATAAGGGATGTCATTAACAAAAATCCAAATGGAAGTTCTGGAATCATGAAATAGCCAAAAACAAAAGATAAAGCAGCTCCAAAAAACCATCCACCAACAGATCCCTCAATGGTTTTCTTAGGTGAGATGCGTTCATTAAGCTTGTGCTTACCAAAAAATCTTCCACAGAAATAAGCTCCAGTATCTGTTGCATAGGTTGCCAAGACAATATGAAGCATTACAAAAGGACCATACACATCATAAATTAAGCGGATAGAACGAACTGTAAAGCTAACCAGTACCACAAAGACAAACAGTATGCTGATACGGTCTACAGAATAGTCTTGGTGAGCTACACAAAAACCAAATAAAACAATCAATACAAGTGGAATGATAGAAGAAAAAACAGTCCAGTCCACCATGACCATTGAAGCCACTGCAGTTAACATTGCTCCATAAAGACAAACAGGCAAGCGATCAAATAGACATTTTAAAATCTCATACATGGCAATTCCTGCAAAAGCAGCAACCAGTGCGTCCAAAAGAATACCACCCATTGCCAAAGGCGGAATTGTCAGCGCAAGAATGAAAAGCGCAGTAATAAAACGCTGTTTCATGATTTAACACCTCCAAAACGTCGATCTCTTTTTTTGAACTGTTCAAGACATGTTGCTAATGTTTCTTTTGTGAATTCAGGCCATGGAATATCAACAAATTCCAATTCCGAATAAGCTAGCTGCCACAAAAGGAAATTAGAAATACGACATTCTCCAGATGTACGAATCATCAAGTCCAAAGGTGGAAATTCACTGGTCATCAAGTACTGATCAAACTCTCCAACTTCTAGGTTATTTTCTCGTTTTTTTGACAATACTTCTTCAGTATATTTTCGAATACCTAGTACAATTTCACGTTGAGAACCATAGTTCATCGCAAAATTCAGAACCATTCCTGTATTGTTTTTTGTCTGATCAATAGCACTCTGAAGTACTTTCTGAGTATCTATAGGTATCTGTTCCATTTCACCAATCATTGTGATACGAATGTTCTTTTCCATCAGTTCTTTCAAAAAGCGACTGAAAAAATAAGCAGGCAGTTTCATCAAATACCCGACTTCATCTGCAGAACGCTTCCAGTTTTCCGTTGAAAAAGCATACAGGGTCAATACTTCAATTCCCAAGTCATTTGCTGCAATCGCAATATCATGCAGTACTTCTACCCCTTTGAAATGTCCTTCTGTTCTTACTTTCCCCTGTGCCTTGGCCCAGCGGCCATTACCATCCATGATGATGGCTACATGTCTTACGTTCATAGCTTCTCCTTAGAAAAGCTCACATCTGTGAGCTTTTATACTGTCATAATATCTTTTTCTTTTGCTGCTGAAACATCATCAATCTTCTTGATAAATTCATCAGTCAGCTTTTGAATTTTTTCAATGCACAGCTTTTGCTGATCTTCAGTAAAGCTATCTTCTTTCTTTGCATCATCATTTGCTTCTCGACGAATATTTCTTACAGCAACCTTTGCACTTTCAGCCATTTTCTTCACATCTTTGCACAGATTACGACGTGTTTCTTCTGTAAGTGCAGGAACAGTCAAACGAATGACAGTTCCATCACTTTGTGGAGGCAAATGAAGATTTGAAGTATTAATCGCATGTTCAATACCTTTAAGAATAGATCTGTCATAAGGCTTGATTACGATAATACGACCTTCCTGAATAGAAATACCAGCAAGCTGATTGATTGGTGTAGCAGAACCATAATAATCAACTTCCAGTCCATTCAAAAGATTTGCATTTGCGCGTCCGCTTCTTACTGTATCCAGTGAAGACTTCAGTGAATCAACAGCCTTATTCATTCTGGATTTAGTATCGTCTAAAATTAAATTCATCATAATTGTTATTTTCCTTCCTTAGTAATTGTAGTTCCTGCCACAGTCTGCATGACAGCTTTCTTTATATTTCCTTTTTCGTTCATGTTGAAGACAACTAAATCAATGTTGTTGTCCATACACATGGAAGTAGCTGTAGTATCCATGACCTGAAGATTCTTTGAAATCAGATCCATGTATGTCAGTGAATCGTATTTCTTCGCATTAGGATCCTTTTTAGGGTCAGCAGAATAAACACCATCCACACCATTTTTTGCCATTAAAATAACATCTGCATTGATTTCAGATGCACGCAGTGCAGCAGTTGTATCTGTTGAGAAATAAGGACTTCCAGTTCCTCCTCCAAAAATGACAATTCTGCCCTTTTCAAGATGACGAATTGCTTTTCTAACGATAAATGGTTCTGCAACACGATTAATTTCTACTGCAGTCTGAACTCGAGTAGGTACATCAATCTGTTCTAATGCGCTTTGAACTGCCAGTGCATTTATAATCGTTGCAAGCATGCCCATATGGTCAGCCTGAACTCTTTCAATTCCCATTGTTTCAGCCATCTTGCCGCGGATGAAGTTTCCTCCTCCAACAACAATTGCCAATTCAACACCCATTTCCTGAACTTCTTTTAATTCATTAGCTAGACTAGATAGTACTTCTGGATCAAAATTATTCCCATGACCGCTCAAGGCTTCGCCGCTAAGTTTTAGTAGAACTCGTTTATACATATTCTCACTCCTCTAACGGTAATTATAACAGAACTAAAGAAAAATGCCCACACAATGTGGGCATTTTGTCAATTTTCAATTAAAAAACAGATAAGAAAAACCCGATGTAATGTAATACATCAGGTCTTCTGTCAGTTCATTGAAAGATTTGACTGAATTACTTAGCCATCTGCTTTGCAACTTCTTCTGCAAAGTTTTCTTCACGCTTTTCAATACCTTCACCAACTGCGTAACGAATCATAGCTGTTACAACAGTGTTGTTGTTTTTCAGGTACTGAGAAACTTTCATACCCTGATCCAGGATGTACAGCTGGTCAACCAGGCACATTTCCTGCAGAGTCTTGCTAACACGGCCTTCGATAATGCCTTTCAGCACTTTTTCAGGCTTGCCAGCCAAAGAAGCATCGTTCTTCAGAATTTCAGTCTGAATAGCACGTTCCTTTTCAACTACTTCTGCTTCCATGTAGTCGCGAGAGATGTAGCTTGGGCTCATTGAAGCAACCTGCATAGCAATGTTGTGAGCAACAGTGCCATCATTGCCCTTCAGTACAACGATAACAGAAATCTTTCCGCCCATGTGTACATAGTCACCGAATACTTCATCATCTGCTTTTTCAACTACTTCAAAACGTCTCAGAGTAATCTTTTCTCCGATAGTTGCAGTTGCATTGATCAGCATTGCATCCAGAGTTTCACCATTAACGACAACATTCTTAGCTTCGTCAACAGTCTTTACACCAGCATCAACCAGTGCATTAGCGATTGTATCAACCAGAGTCAAAAACTGTTCGTTCTTAGCTACGAAGTCAGTTTCTGAGTTGATTTCTACTACGCATGCTTTGTTGCCTTTTACGACAACCTTAGACAGACCTTCTGCAGCGATACGGCCAGCCTTTTTAACAGCCTTTGCAATACCGTTTTCACGCAGCCAGTCAGCAGCTTTTGACAAATCTCCATCGCAGTTAGTCAGGGCTTTTTTGCAGTCCATCATACCTGCACCAGTTCTGTCTCTCAGTTCTTTTACTAATGATGCTGTAATTGTTGCCATCTTACTTAGCCTCCTGTGTTGTTTCAGCCTTTACTTCTTCTGCTGGTGCAGCTTCAGTCTGCTGAGCTTTGTTTTCTCTTGGCTTTCTGTCATAGAAACGACCGCGAGGACGGCGTTCTTCGTTTCTTTGACGACGACGTCTTTCATTTTCTTCATACTGCTGTTCAACATTCACGATAACATCTTTCATTGTGATGTCTTCAGCTTCCTGATCTTCCTGATATGCAACAGTCAATAGACCACCCTTAGCTTCAACGATAGCATCTGCCATGCAGCCGATGATCAGCTTCACTGAACGCAGTGCATCATCATTTGAAGGGATTGCATAATCAACTTCTTCAGGGTTGCAGTTTGTATCTACCATACCGAATACTGGGATGCCCAGCTTCTTAGCTTCTGCAACTGCATTGTGTTCTTCCTTAGGGTCAACTACGAATACTGCATCTGGCAGCTTCTTCATTTCCTTGATACCGCCCAGGAAGTTTTCCAGTTTAACTGCTTCCTTACGAATCAAAGCAATTTCCTTCTTAGGATAAACATTGATTGCACCTGAAGCTTCCATTTCTTCGATTTCGATCAATCTCTTGATACGCTTTTGAATAGTACGGAAGTTAGTCAGGATACCACCCAGCCATCTCTGGTTAACATAGAATGAACCTGAACGAAGAGCTTCGTCAAGAACAACCTGCTGAGCCTGCTTCTTAGTACCTACAAACAGTACCTTTCCACCATTTTCAGAGATTTCTCTCATCTTAGCATAAGCTTCATCCAGCTTAGTCTGTGTCTTAGCCAGGTCGATGATATATACACCGTTCTTAGCTGTGTAGATGTATTCTTTCATTTTTGGATCCCATCTGCGGGTCTGATGTCCGAAATGAACACCGTTTTCGAGCATTTTACGCATTGAAACAACTGACATATTTTTTTCCTCTCTTTCCGTTGTTTTCCTCCACGATTTCGAACACAATAACTCTTTTTTAAGAGCACGGAATTGTGAATTCATCGTGTGTGTCGTTACATCCTGACATGTCAGGATGCCAAGTGATAATATAGCACAACATATAGTCAAATTCAAGAAGAAAAAGGCTATTTTAAGCCTTTTTTTTTGATAATGGATGAGCCTTTCTGACTATGTCACTTAGACGATCTACAGTCACATGTGTATAGATTTGTGTGGTACTAAGATTCTCGTGTCCCAGCAGCTCCTGAACCAGTCTTAAATCTGCTCCATTGTCCAGCAAATGCGTCGCAAATGAATGACGAATCATGTGTGGATGTACATATTCAGGCAAGCCAGCTTGAATACATGCTTTTTTCAGCATTGTCTCTATCGAACGTCCACCGAGTGGTCCACCTCGCTGATTCAAAAAGAACATCTCTGTTTTTCCAGTATCCCATAAAGGTCTTGCCTCTTTTAGATACTGTTTCATTATTTCTGCGCACCCAGGATAAAAAGGAATCATCCTTTCTTTATCCCCTTTTCCATGTACCACAAGGATTTCTTCTGAAAAGGAAATTTTAGATAAAGAAAGTGTAGCTGTTTCCGATAAACGAAGTCCACAGGCATACATCACTTCAACAATACAGCGATTTCTCAGCTGTATTGGATCTGTTAAATCAAAACTATTCAGAAGTGCAGCCACTTCATCCAGTGTAAGAAACTCAGGGATTTTACGGCCCTTCTGATGTGCCTTAAAAGATCGTACAGGATTATTTTCAATCCCTTCATGAAGATTCAAATATTTAAAAAATGATTTTAATGTGGACAAATTTCTGGCATAAGAACTATCTGAGAGTGATTTTCCTGTCAGTTTTCCACTTTTTAGCTCTTGTGTATAGTCCAAAACATCCAGCTTTGTGATCATTTCAAATTCTGCAATTCCCCGCTTTTCCATGTAATTCACAAATCTTGTTAAATCTCGTGAATATGCATCCAGTGTATGCTTTGAACCACTCCGTGTATTTTTCAGATATCCAAGATATCGTTCAAGAATTTCATCCATGATTGACTTCATCTAAAATAGCATCTAATGCTGCAAGCGCCTGTTTTCCATAAGCTTCTTTACGTTCAGATTTTCTTACATCGACCCTTAATGGGACAATACCAAAATTGGCATTCATAGGCTGGAAGTAATCAGGTGAAGCATGAGTAATGTAATGCGCCATTGAACCAATCATTGTTTCCTGAGGGAATAACAATAATTCTTTTCCCTTTACTAAACGAGCCATATTCACTGCAGCAGCCATTCCACTTGCACAGCTTTCAATATACCCTTCAACACCTGTCATCTGACCTGCAAAAAACAAATCATCACGAATCTTTGACTGATATGTCTGACGCAGCACTTTTGGTGAATTTAAATAACTGTTGCGATGCATGACGCCATAACGTACGATACTTGCATTTTCAAGACCTGGAATCAGAGAAATAATGCGTTTTTGTTCAGGCCATTTTAAATGTGTCTGAAAACCAACAATATTGTACAAAGACGCAGCTGCATCATCCTGACGCAGCTGTACAACTGCGTAAGGTCGCTTTTCACCTTCTTTACCTAGTCCCACTGGTTTCATAGGACCAAACAAAAGTGTCTTTTCTCCTCTTCTTGCCATTTCTTCAAACGGCATGCACCCTTCAAAATAGATTTCTTTTTCAAAGTCCTTTAAAGGAACTGTTTCCGCATGAATCAATTCATGATAAAACATTTCAAACTCTTCTTTGTTCATAGGACAGTTGATATAGTCTGCATCACCTTTATCATAACGTGACTTAAAATAAGCTTTGCTAAAATCAATACTGTCTTTTTCAATGATTGGAGCAGCTGCATCATAGAAATGAAATGTACCTTCCTGAAGAAGTTCTTTGATAGATTGTGACAGCGCATCACTTGTTAAAGGTCCACTTGCAACAATCACTGGTCCCTCTGGAATCTCTGTCACTTCTTCTTCAATCACTTCAATTAAAGGGTGATTTGAAATGGCTTCTGTAATATCTTTCGCAAAACCTTCTCTATCCACCGCTAACGCACTGCCAGCAGGCACTGCATTTTTATCGGCCATCTTCATAATTAAAGAATTCATTCTTCGTAATTCTTCTTTTAGTACACCCACCGCATTAGTCAATGCATTGCTTCTTAAGGAGTTAGAACACACCAGTTCTGCAAAGTATCCTGTTTTGTGGGCAGGAGACATCACTTTAGGACGCATTTCAATCAAACGGACAGAAATACCTCTTTCCGCCAGCTGCCAAGCTGCTTCGCTTCCTGCTAAACCTGCACCAATAACTGTAACTTTTATCATGACTTGCTTGCTCCTTTACGACGAATAAATTTAGGTTTTTCACCATCAATATTTTCTATATGACGACATTTAGGAAAATTAGAACAGCCTAAAAAGTAGTTTCCATAACGGCTTTTTCTCTTTAAGAGTTCATGTCCGCAATCTGGACACATCTTTCCAGTTGGCTCAGGTGCTTCTTTGACTTCTTTCACAATTTTAGCAGTGTATTTGCATTCAGGATAAGCCAGACAAGAAATAAACTTTCCAAAACGTCCCTGACGATAAACTAAATCACTGCCGCAGTCAGGACATTTTTCACCTGTTTTTTCCAGTTCTTTCTTTTCCATGTTCTGATATGCATGTTCAACAAGAGGCACAAACTTATCATAGAATTCTTTTAAAGATGAAACTGAATCTCGCTTCCCTTCAGCAATTTCATCTAGTTCAGTTTCCATGTTGGCTGTATATTGAACATTAATAATACTGCTGAAAAATTCATCCAGCTTTTCTACTGTTAAAGTCCCCTGTTCAGTTGCAAAGAAAACTTTTGTTTTACTAGTATCTGTCGCTTTTTCCAGTGTCACATACCCTCTTGCCTGAATGGTATCAATGATCGTTGCATAAGTTGATGGACGGCCAATTCCTGCTTCTTCCATCTCTTTAATCAAACGTGCTTCTGAATATCTCAATGGAGGTTCAGTAAAGTGCTGGTTTGCTTTCAGCTCAGTTGCAGTACACATCTGATGTTCCACAAGTTCTGGAAGAATTGTATCTTTTGATGTTTCATATTCCCCAAGCACCTTCAAATATCCATCAAAGATTTGCTGAGAACCTGAAGCATTGAAATCATAGCCGTTTTGTGACAAAACAACACTCACAGTATTGTTTTTTGCAGCGGCCATTAATGATGCGACAGCACGAGCATAAATCAGCTTATAGAGTTTATGCTGTTCAGCACTTAAATAAGGTTTCATCTTTTCAGGGGTATTCTCTACATTGGTAGGACGAATCGCTTCATGAGCATCCTGAGCATTAGAATCCTTCTTCACTTTATATACTCCTAAATACTCTTTTCCGTACTTCTGTAAAATCATAGCACGGCAGCTTTCAATAAACACATTACTTAAACGTGTAGAGTCAGTACGCATGTAAGTAATTAAACCTTCTGTTGTACCGTCATGTTCAATCCCTTCATACAGTTTCTGAGCAATGCTCATTGTACGTTTTGCACTGAATCCCAGTTTTGTAGAAGCTTCCTGCTGAAGTGTTGAAGTAATCAATGGAAGCTTGCTTTCTTTTTTACGAACCTGTTTTTTAATGCTTGTGATTTCAAAAGGTCCGCTGCATGCATTTTTGATTTCTTCTGCCTGTTCAGCTGTCTTTACTTCAGCTTTTTTACCATGGATTTTTGTTAATGAGGCACCAAATTCAATATCATTCTCTTTGAACTTTGCATCCAATGTCCAGTATTCCTGAGGTACAAATGCCGCAATTTCTTTTTCACGTTCTACAATAAGCTTTAACGCAACAGATTGTACGCGTCCTGCTGATTTTGATTTAATTTTACTGTTGAGCAGTTTTGATAGTTTAAAACCGATAATGCGGTCTAAGATACGTCGAGTTTCCTGAGAATGTACTAAATCCATATCTACTTTACGTGGATGCTTAAATGCTTCAAGTACTGCATCTTTTGTGATTTCATGAAATTCTACACGATTATTTTCTTCCAGATTCACATCCAGTTCACTGGCCAAATGCCATGAAATCGCTTCTCCTTCACGGTCTGGGTCGGTTGCCAGATAGACAAAATCTGCCTTTTTAGCTTTTGTTTTAAGTTCTTTGACTACTGAAGCTTTTTCTTTTGAAACGGAGTACGTTGGCGCAAAATCATGATCTACATCAACACCCAGTCCTTCTTTACCTTTAGTAGCCAAATCACGTATATGTCCTTTTGATGACACCACTTCATAATCTTGACCTAAATATTTTTCAATGGTCTTTGATTTTGATGGCGATTCTACAATTACAAGATTTTTCATAGGATATTCCTTTCTATGAGTCTTATCAAGTTCCTATATAAACACATTTTTTGGAAAAAGACAATTTCTTTTTACAAAATTTCATCTGCACTCAATAGAATTTGTGCACCTTGACTAATTAAATAGTTGCATCCCTGTCCATCTATAAAATCTAAAGGATATGGAACGACATAGACAGGTTTAGATAATTCAATACCTTGCATCACAGTAATTGCAGTACCTGATTTGATTTGCGCCTGTACTGCCACCAGCTGATCAGACACTGCCGCAATCAATCGATTCCTCCATGGAAAGTGATGTTTTAAGGGTTTTGTTCCTTCTGGATATTCCGAAAGAACAAGATGATGCTTCTTCATCATTTCAATCAGCCTTGTATTTTCTTTTGGATATGCAACATCTAAGCCACACCCAAGAATTCCAATCGTCCCCTGTTGTAAAGCTGCCTCATGAGCTTTTGTATCTGCCCCTTTCGCAAGACCGCTGACAATCACTTTCTCTTTGTTGGAAGCAACTAAACGATGAATAATATCTTCTGCATAAGGACAGCATTTCCTACTTCCTACAATTCCCAGCGTCTTGTGTTCTACAAGTGATAAATCCCCTTCATAATATAAAATCCAAGGTGGAAAACGAAGTGTTCTGAAACATTCTGGATAATCATCGTCCACAATTGTGACAAATGAATATTTTGATGGTACAGAATGATAAGGTGTTTGATTAATAATACATTTAGCGATTTTACTCCAATCGCCTTGATTCATCTGTGCATAAGCATGTATCGCATTTCTCATAGTATTCCCTCCATCATAGTTATTGTCCAAGAAAGTTAAAAACCTCAAAAAAAATGATATAATTTTAGAAAAAAGGAGAAATACATGGAATATTTGTTTGTGATTTGGCTATTTATCTCTCTGTTTGGTTCATTTCTAATGATTATTGATAAACATCTTGCAATACATCATAAAAATAAAAAAAGAATCAGTGAAAAAACACTGATTCTCACTGCAGCACTAGGTGCTGCTTCCTTTATGTGGATTACAATGTATCTGATTCATCATAAAACCAGACACATCAAATTTACTACAGGACTACCTTTGTTGATGGTCCTGCATGGACTGCTTTTATTTATCGGTTTGCGTTAAGATAAAACCCAAATGCAGAACCAGTGATTCCGCCAATCAAGTGACCAAACTGAGAAATCGTATCATAGTTAAATAAACCTTCTATGACCTGACCTCCTAGATAAATAATGGCCATAAGGACAAATGTCAATGGGATTTCATCTTTACGATAATAAACAAAACTAGATAACATGATCATCGCAAAAGCAATACCGCTTGCTCCTAATAATGCCCCTTTAAACAACAGCATATGAACTAATCCAGTGACTACTGTGGTCACTGCCATAAGTAACAAAAGGTTTTTTGAGCCATACTTTTCTTCAAGCATAGGTCCCACCAGCAGAATAATTGTCATATTGGAAATATAATGTTCAAGACTTGCATGACCAAGTACATATCCAAATAAACGTACAACCATCAGCGGATCAAAGTAAGGACCCATGGAATACACACTGAAAAATAGTGAATTTGCCCATCCGCCTGTAAGCATATTCAAAACAAGCGCTGCAAATGAAGCAAATACAAACGTTAATACAACAGGTGAATTATATCGAATTCTTCGCAGCATATTTATTCTCCTAAATCCAGCGACATCTGCGCATGACAAGCTTCAGCAACTGGACGATAGCTTCTTCGATGAATCGGAAGAACCCCTAATGTATTTAATGCATTCAGATGTTCCTTAGTTGGATAGCCCTTGTGTTTTGCAAGACCATATCCTGGATATTTTTGATCCAGTTCATCCATCAGACGATCACGCGTCACTTTCGCTAAAATACTTGCCGCTGCAATGCTTACACTTTTCTGATCACCTTTTACTAAGTCAAAAACTTGATGTGCGTGATGATAAGGAAGCGGCATTGCATCTGTTAAAACAATATCACATTTCAGCTCTTCAGCGATGGCATGCATCGCTTCCTGAGTTGCACGATAAATGTTTTTTTCATCAATTTCTTGTTCTGAAATTAATAATATTTTATACGATAACGCATCTTTTTGAATCGTTTCAAAAAGTGCGTTTCTTTTTTTCTCACTGAGAGCTTTAGAATCATAGATATCAGGATTGTCATATCCTACAGGAAAGACAACGCCCGCAACAGCCAAAGGTCCTGCAATAGGTCCTCTTCCTGCTTCATCAATACCCACAACAAGCTTGTTTTTAGACCATGCTGCATACTCATATTCATTGGAGCATTGCTTATCTTTCTTCATGAACTTTCTCCCAGCTGATGCATCCCAGCTTGTCATCTCTCAGCTCATTCAAAAATACTTCCATTGTTCGCTTCATATCAATTTCTGAACCGCTTTTTACGAAGTTTCGAACTTGACCAATACGTTTGATGACTTCATCTGGATCGTCGCATAGTTCAATTTTATAGCGCTCTGTGAGCCTGTCAGGATATTCCTCTATTAAACGTTTCAAGCCATAGCGTACAACATCTTCCAAAGGAAGAATCTGATCACGGATAGCACCAGTAATTGCCAGATGATAGCCAACCTTTTCATCTTCAAACTTTGGCCAAAGAATCCCTGGTGTATCCAGCAGTTCAAGATTTTTGTTCAGCTTCATCCACTTAAGCGAACGAGTCACACCTGGTCTGTCTGCAGTTTCTGCAATCTTTTTCTTCGCAACTGCATTAATCAGCGTGCTTTTTCCTACATTTGGAATTCCGCACACCATTGCACGAATTGCGCGAGGACGAATTCCTCTTCGAATCATACGTTCAATCTTAGGCTGCATAATCTTCTGACATGCATTTGTCAATGTACCAATGACTGGATCTTTGGTTAAATCCATCGCTATCACTCTCGTTGTTTCATTAGAAAGATACTGAATCCATTTCTCAATTTCTGCAGCTTCACCTTTATCTTTCTTGCTTAAGACAATTAATCTAGGCTTGTTTTGAATGATTTGATCAATCATTGGATTGCGTGAAGATTCAGGAATTCTGCAGTCTCTCAGTTCAATCACCATATCTACTGCTTTCATATTTTCCTGCATATCACGCTTAGCACGGGTCATATGACCAGGAAACCATTGAATACTCATCTTACTTCACCCCGCATTCATTCAAAGGATACAGTACTAAAATTCCTTTAGAAACGATTTCATCACTTGTAAAAGGACCATAATATCTAGAATCTCTGGAATATGGACGATTATCTCCTAATAGAAAATATTCATCATCATTAAGAGTAATCTCAAAATCACTGGTAAAGTCCATCCCATTGGACTGAGATAAGACATAATCCTGATCCAAGAATTCTTCTTCAACAAGTACATCATTTACATATAGTTTTGAATCTGTATATCGAATCGTTTCATAAGGAAGTCCAATAACACGCTTTACCAAATGTTTGTCTGTTTCTTCAACGTAGACCACAACAACATCAAAACGTTCAATATGATTTTTTCCAAATACAAGCGAAAAGCCAATCTGATGATCTTTGACTTGCGGATACATGGAATCCCCACTCACTTTTACTGGTTTGGCAATAAAAGTTGTGATGAGATACACACTCACAAAAGAAACAAGCAGCATTTTGATAAAATCTATCACTTCTTCTTTGATTCTAGTTTTTAATTCAGCCATACTGTACCTCCTTAAATTGACAAAAAGCCGGTTACCCCGGCTTTTCGTAGACTATCGAACTTCTTTGATACGAGCAGCTTTACCTGAACGTCCACGCAGATAGTACAGCTTGCTTCTTCTAACTTTACCTTTGCGAAGAACAGTGATCTTATCGATAACTGGGCTGTGTACTGGGAATGTTCTTTCAACACCTACACCATTAGACATCTTTCTAACGATGAAGTTTTCAGCGATGCCGCTGCCTGATTTTGCAATAACAACACCTTCGAATGCCTGGATACGAGACTTGTCGCCTTCTTTGATGCGTACATCAACACGAACTGTGCATCCAACACGGAATTCAGGAATGTCATTACGAAGCTGAGATTTTGTGATTTCGTTAACCAAATTCAAATTCATAATCTTTTTCTCCTTTTTAACAATAAATTCGTCATGCTCATAGTTCATTGACCAGCGGAACATTACTAGCCTTTCACAGGCTTAAATATCATACAATAAAACGTTTCAGGATTCAATCATTTTTTTTGATTTCTTCCATTATTTTCAGTTCTTCTTTTGAAAACTGATGTTTTTCCAATAAATCAGGACGATATTTTAATGTCCTCATTAAAGACTGTTTTAAACGCCATTTTCGAATGTTTTCATGATGACCACTCAACAGTACCTCCGGTACTTCAAAACCTTCATAATTCACTGGTTTTGTGTACTGAGGATATTCCAAAAGTTCATTTTCAAAAGATTCATCCAAATGAGATGCTTCTACAATGACACCCGGCAATGTACGAATCACTGCATCTGAAATTACCATCGAAGCCAGTTCTCCCCCAGTCAAAACATAATCTCCAATAGAAAGGGCTCCATCCACATAATTCGATATACGCTCATCAAACCCTTCATAATGACCACACACCAAAATCAAATGATCATGCTGTGCTAATTCTCTTACCTTTTTTTGAGATAATGTTTCTCCCACTGGAGCCATTAGATATGTTTTCGCATTCTTTGTTTTTACAGCTTTTAATGCATCAACAATCGGCTGACAGGACAAAACCATTCCCTGCCCTCCACCATATGGCGTATCATCCACATGATTATGACGATCTAATGTATAATCTCTAAAATTCACAACTTCAATTTCCACCGCCTGCTTATCCAATGCTTTTTTTATAATAGAAGTCGTTAAAAAGCCATTGAACATTTCAGGAAACAAACTTAAAATCGTGATTTTCATAGTAAACCCTCTATCACTTGAATGATGATTTTATTTTCTTCAAGATTTACTTCTTTAATAAATGCCTCAACATAAGGGACAAGACATTCACTTCCATCTGTTTTTTTAATTCTTAAATTGTTGTTGGCATAAGTTTCTACGATTTCACTTACAACACCAATGAATTCATTCTTTTGTGAATAAACATTCAATCCCTTTAACTGAAAGAAATAAAACCCATCTTTCAGATTTGGAATAGATTTCTTATCTACAAGTACTTCAGCATCACGCCATACTTCAGCATCATCCATGGATTCAATTCCTTCCAGCTTTGCAAGAGCCATCTGCTGGTGCATTCTGGCTGAAAGAACTTTCTTTTCTTCTTTTTTGCCATTCTTGCATAAAATCACTACTGCATTCTTTTTTAAACGTTCCATAATGAAATCTGAAGAACTCAGTATTTTGACTTCCCCTCTGACACCATGCGGCTTTACAATTTTCCCAATACTCACTGTATCCATAAATAACCCTCCTGAAAAGAAAAGGATGGGGTTTCCATCCTGATCTTAATAGCTTTCAAACTTGATCGTAATCTTCTTGTCTTCAATACGTGATGCAACTGCCATCATCTGACGCAGTGCACTTGCCATTTGCCCCTGTCTTCCAATCAGACGTGCAACATCATCACTTTTTGCATAAACATACAAAAGTACTTCTTTGTCACTAAGACTAGGCATTGATTTTACTGAAACAGAATCTTTGTCATCTACAATTGGCTTGACCAGATTGGTCAATACTTTTTCCAGTTCGATCATAGCTTATTTAGCGTGCTTTTCATCATGGAAACGCTTCATGATACCTTCATGAGACAGAATGCTCTTTACAGTATCAGAAGGCTGTGCTCCATTTCTCAGCCACTTCAGTGCTAATTCTGCATCAACATTAACGATTGCAGGATTCTTAGTTGGATTGTAAGTTCCAATCACTTCGATATCGCGTCCGTCACGTGGTGCACGTGCATCAGCAGCAACAATTCTGTAAAAAGGTGCTTTCTTAGCGCCCATTCTCTTTAATCTTAATTTAACAGCCATGGTTCATTCCTCCTTGTTAAAACCTTGTATATATTAACTCAGTTATTACCAGGTGTCAAGCATTTTTACTTAACACCTTTAATTTTTTTAATCTAAGAAAAAAGTGCTGTTATTTCCCAGCACTTTTAACGACTTATTCAGCAATTCTCTTATCCAGTTCAGCAAGTTCTTCTTCCAGCTGTGCAATGAAGTCTTTCTTATCTTCGATATCTTCCTTCATTTCATCAACTGCACTCTGAGACAGCAGATAACCCAGTTCCTGTTCCATGCGCTTCAGCTGATTCTTCTGCTTCTGAATCAGATCAAGTTTACGGTTACGGTTTTCTTGCATTCTCATCATCCACTGATCATGACGTGACTGATTGTACTGCTTCAAACCTTCAAAATAACTGTCTGCTGCAGCACGGAACTGAGACCATAATTCATCTTCCTGTCCTTTGCCTGCAAAACCGATTGTCTTCCATTCAGCGTTCAGCTTTTTGATCTTATCAGAATTTTCACGGCTGTAGAACTTTTCATCCGCAATAGCCTGAGCAGCTTTTACCAGTTCAGCCTTTGCTTCTGCACGCTTTGCATTTTCAGCACGCTGTGCATCATAATGAGCACTTCTAGCATCATAGAATGCCTGACGCGCTTCATTAAAACGAGCCCACAGTGCATCATCCTGATCTTTTCCTGCAAACCCAGCAGTCTTCCACTGATTCAGCAGTTCATTGTATGCATCTGCAGTCTTCTTCCAGTCTGTGCTATCCTTCAATGCTTCTGCTTTCTTGATTAATTCTTCCTTAGCAGTCTTAGCATTTGCAGACTTTTCCTGACGTGCCTGCCAGTAATCATGCTTGCGGTCAAAGAATGTCTGACGAGCAGCATTGAACTTTTCCCACAGCTGATCATCTGTTTCTTTACCGCAGCTTCCTGCAGCTTTCCACTGATTCAGAAGTTCATTCAGTTCATTTGTAGTGCTGTTGAAATTGTTTGACTGTGACAGTGCTTCTGCACGTACAATCAGCTCTTCCTTCAAAGCTTTGCTGTTTGCCATAACCTGATTTCTTTTTCCATAAAGTACATCAATTGCTGCTTCAAATTCTTCTTCCAGCGTATCTTCATATGCTGATTCCCAGTAATTGATTCTTTTCCATCTTCTCTTCAAATTCTGAATAGATGATGAAACTGTATTCCAGTCTGCATCAGAAGGAATATTCTTCACCTCTTCAATCAACTGTTTACGAAGATTAATATCTTCTTCCTGGTCAATGATTTCATTGAACATTTCACGATTTTCTGCCATAAATACCTCCATATGCGAAGTTATCGTCCTTATAAAAATATCACAAATTTACCAATAAAGAAAACAAATTCTTAAAAAGATTTCATAAATCTTTCTTTTATCAGCTTACCAGCGTCTTTTTCCACCCATCGGATAACGCATATTCATCTGCTGTGCTTTTTTCTGTGCTTTCTGCATGGATGCCATATTTGGCATTCTGCCAGATTTCTGCATCAATCCAATCTGTTTAAACATCTGCTTCATCTTTTCATATGAATTAATCAGTTTATTAACTTCCTGAACTGTTGTACCTGAACCTTTTGCAATACGATTTTTTCTTGAAGCACGCAAAATAGATGGATCTTCACGTTCTTCTTTAGTCATCGACTGAATAATTGCTTTTTGACGCTTCATTTCGTTTCCAGCCTTATCTTCATCAATCTGACCTGCATACTGATTCAAACCTGGAATCATCTTCATCATGTTGCCTAATGGTCCCATTTTAGAAACCTGTTCATACTGAATCAGCATATCATCTAATGTGAATGTCCCTGCCATCATGCGTTCAGCTGTTTTCTGTGTTGATTCAATGTCCATCTTTTCCTGAGCCTGTTCAACCAGTGTCAGAATATCTCCCATTCCAAGAATTCTTTCTGCCATACGTTCAGGATAGAAATAATCCATTTCATCCACTTTTTCACCCTGACCGACAAACTTAACAGGAACCTGAGTCAAAGTACGTACAGACAGCACGCCGCCTCCTCGAGCATCCCCATCCATCTTCGTCACAACCAAACCTGTCACATTTAATGAATCATGGAATGATTTTGCAACCTGAACAATATCCTGACCGGTCATTGCATCTACCGTCAAAAGAATTTCATCAGGCTTCACTTCAGCTTTGATATCTTCCAGTTCTTTCATCAAAGCTTCATCAATATGCAAACGACCTGCCGTATCAATAAATACAGTATCAAAATCATTTGCACGAGCATATCTCATCCCTTCTTTTACAACTGTCAATGCAGGATGATCAACTCCCATATCAAACACTTCTACACCAATTGTTTTCCCTAATGTCTGAAGCTGTTCAACCGCTGCAGGACGGATAACGTCTGCTGCAATCATCAAAGGTTTGCGATGCTCACGATTTTTCGCAAGACGTGCAATCTTACCACAGGATGTTGTTTTCCCTGTCCCTTGAAGACCAGCCATCATAATTACAGTCAAACCATGTTCCTTGTACTGAATCTTTGCTTCCTTTTCTCCTAAAAGTGCAACTAGTTCATCACGTACAATCTTTACAACCATCTGACCTGGGTTGAGTGAACTGTATACATCCTGGCCCAATGCCTTTGTGCGAACCTGTTCAAGGAATTGTTTTACGATTTTATAGTTAACGTCTGCTTCAAGAAGTGCAAGTCTAACTTCTTTGAGCATGTCTTCCATGTTCTTTTCAGTTAGTTTGCCTTTTCCAGTAATATTTCTAAATGCTTTACTTAGACGTTCTGTCAATGATTCAAATGCCATTGCCTAAAACCCCTTTCATACTTGTTTATTATACCAAGAAACTGTTTGATTTCCAAATAAAACCGATTTATTTCACATTAAGCCTCTTAAAAATTAAGTATTTTAGATATGTACAAATTCTTGTTGTACATACAAAGTTGTCATTTTGTTTATTGTTCATCGTTTGTGATATAACGCAGCAATTCGTATTTATAACGGATTTATGTACTCTTTTTGTGACATTAAGAAAAATATAGCACTCATTCAAAACAGAAAGAGATCGTTTTTTGTGAATTAGATCGTAGTCCATGATAAAATAGGTTATACTATTTGATGGAGGGATTTTTATGAATTCTGCGCAACATCGTGTAACTGTTCAGTTATTGAACACATCTAAATTTAAAGATATTGTTATTTCTGTACGTTTTCTTTGTCCATTAAAACGAACAAATTCACTAGAAAGAAGTCTGTTGTCTTCTATGATCCAAGATCGTTCAGAGAAATATGACACAAAGCACAAAGTGACTGCAGTATTAGATAATTTATATGGGGCTTCAATTGCTTCTAGAACTTTAACTTATGGCAAAGCTCATCTATTAGAATTCAGATGCAAAGTGCTCAATGAAAAGTTCTGCACAACTGCACATCTTGAACAACAGTTTGAACTAGTTCATCAATTTCTGTTTCATCCATTGTTAAGTGAAGAATCATTTCATGAAGCGAAAGATAATTTTAAAGATGCAATAGCACGAAAAGTAGATAAACCTTCAGCATTTGCCAGCAATCAGGCAATGTTGATGATGGGAAAAGACGAGGCAATGGAAGCTGCATGTATTCCAACAATAAAAGAAATTGAAGCAATCACACTTGAAGATGTCAGAAAATGCTGGAAACAGATGATGAGTGAGAATCACATCTGTGTTCAAATTCAAGGTGAATTAAACGAAGATACGATTCGTTCTTATATTCAGCGTTTTCTTCCTTTTGAATCATCGAATGATCTTCCTGAAGTAGAATATGTCATTCATAAAGAAGATTATCAGGAAGCATCTGATACAAAACACATTGATCAAACTATGTTAGTTATGATGTTTGAAACAGGCATGAAAGCATCTGATCCTGATTTCTGGAAACTAAGATGTGCCAATGCGTTATTCGGTCAGCTGCCAACTTCCCTGTTATTTCAGGAAGTTCGAGAAAAACGTTCGCTATGTTACAGTATATATTCTTCGATTCTCTCATATGAGGGCTGTATGAGCGTTTCTACAGGGGTTTCTCTTCACCAGCTTGAAGAAACACGCAATGTCATTTTAGAACAGTTCCAGCGAATGAAACAAGGCGATTTCAGCGATGCTGATTTTGAAACTGCAAAAATCATGCTGAAAGATTCAGTCTTGTCTACTGCAGATGACATGAATGCTATGCTGAATTTCCAATATCAGAATCTTCTGCTTTGTTATGATAGAAAACTTGAAGACTGTCTAAATGATATTGAAATGACAACTCGTGAAGATGTGATTCGATTATTCAATCAAATGAATCATAAAGTTACATATATTTTAAAACAGGAGGAACACAATGAAGAAAACATTTGAACCTCGATTTGATGAAACATACTATACAGAAACACTAGAAAATGGACTCAAACTAGTGATTTGGCATAAACCATTATTTACTGCAACCAGCTGCATTTTTGCAACTCCATATGGAGCCTTGGATTATTCACAAACAACAGAAGATGGAACTATTATCAATGATCCTGCAGGAATTGCACACTTTCTTGAACACAAAATGTTTGAGTGCAGCCATGGAGATGTAATGACCGATTTTTCTGAAATGGGCGCCAATGTCAATGCATTTACGTCATATACAGAAACTTGTTATACTTTTTCAACTTGCCAAAAAGATATTGCGAAACCTTTGAACTTACTGCTTGATTTTGTTCAGGAACTATCTATCACAGATCAATCTGTAGAAAAAGAAAAAGGAATCATTTGTCAGGAACTGGCCATGTATCAGCAAATGCCTGATTCTCGCCTGTTTAACGAAACTTTCAAAGCTTTATATGCATTACATCCACTAAATGAGGATATTGGAGGCTCTTCTGAAAGTGTCATGTCAACAAGTCGTACACAACTGGAAAACTGCTACAAAAGAAACTATCACCCTTCTTGTATGACATTGGTCATTGTAACACCGATAGATCCTTTGCTTATCCTAGAGATTGTTAAGGAAAACCAGTCTAAGAAACTATTTGATCCTCCAGTAAAAGTATATCGAACTCCATGCAATGAACAAGATGAAGTATGCAGTACACACCACATCATTGAGATGGATGTATCAACTCCTAAAGTTTCTCTGGCCTATAAATTTAAACCTATTCTTAAATCAGATAAAGATAGAACTCAAGATGAATGGGAAATACGATGTCTACTGGAAAGTCATTTCTCTTCTTTGAATCCAGACTATCAAACATGGATTGATCAGGACCTTATTAATGATTATTTCTTCTATGAAGTTGATTTCGGAAAAGACTATGCCATGATGATGTTTGTGAACGAAACAGACAATCCATCACAATTTAAGGCATTCATCGAAGAACAGCTAATGGTTCTTAAGGATAAAGTCATTGGTTTAGAAGTACTAAACCAATTGAAAAAACGTTATGCAGGACAAGCTATGAGATTGTACAATTCGCCAGATGATATTGCATCCATTACCATTAAAGGATTATTTACTGGTGTTGACTATTTTTCACTCATTCGTTTGATTGAATCCTTAAATCAGCACACAATCAAAGAAACGTTTGCAAAGCTGGATTTTCATCAATCAGCACTCATTGAAATCAATTCATTCAAAAACTGCTAAATTCGACATGATTCACTCTTTATGACCAATATTCTCTAGAGAATATTGGTCTTTTTTGTACAATATCCCCTTTTGTCTTCTTCATCATAATCCGATAAAATAATCCCACATTAAGAGGAGGAAAAAAGATGAATACTGTATGTTTAATTGGAAAAGTAAAAAATAAACCCGAAATTGTAGAAACTTCAAAAGGAGCCAAAGTAGCTAAAGTTCAGCTGGATGTACAGAGAAACTTTCCAAATTCAAATGGAGTGCTTGAATCAGATATCTATCAAGTACAGTTGTGGAGAGGAATTGCAGAACAGTTTAAAGACTGCATATCACCTGGGATGTATGTCGGTGTAAAAGGAAGACTTTCTGCCAATAACTGGGAAAGCGCAAATGGCAATATGATATACAGCACAGAAATCATTGCTGAACACATTTCGTTCATACACCCAAAATAAGCATTTAAAAACAGTTATGAAAATAAGAAAAATCAGATGCGAAGATGAAATACAAACAATCATTGATGAGGCCATCAATGATAAAGATGGTCATCTAGAAGCTACTGAAACAATCAGTCTGCATATCATTGAAACATTTTACATCATTCTTTTAGAAGAAAGTAAATTATCCCCCATAACGATTCAAGAATGTTCATTTAATGTTAGTGTAGACATGAATTGTATCTATTTTAGTTTTGAAATCAATGCAGAAGGAAAAACTCAAGATATCCTTTCAGTAATACACAATTCAAAAAAGAATTTTCATGAATTGTTTAAAATCATGCATAAAATACCTTGGCATTTCAATGCATTTCATGGGTGTGTAAACATCAAAAATGACTACCACAATGAATCAATTGAGCTTTATATTTGCTGTCTTATAGATCCTAACGATCATTTTAGCAGTAGTAATTCATTGAACGAGTTAGAAACTTCAAATCGAACTAAAGTAATTTTAGTAGACTTTAATGATGAAAACGATTCTTTTCTGCAAATGAAAGTAAAACCGATAAAATGTACTGACATAGAAAAAACCCGAATTCATTGAGAATTCGGGTCATTTTTAGATAATTACACTGTCAGATCCTTCATCTTTTGCGATAGATTTTAAACGTTCTGCTTCAAACTCAGAAGTAATAATCTGACCACAGAAATCAAGTCCTTCTTTACGTACACCAAAAGGTCTGTAGCGGAGCAGTTTATATCTGCACTTTCCTTGAATGATACGACTAACAGTACGTACAGTTTCTTCATTTTGATCTGGATAAGTTGGAAGAATGACTGTTCTTACTTCTTCCAGTTTTCCACTTTCCAGCAAAAACTTCAGATTCTTCATAACAAGCTGATTATCAGTATGAGTCAGATTTTGATGAAAGAGTGGATTGGTTGCTTTAACATCCAGCATAACCCCATCACAAACTTCCATCAGTTCTGAATCCCCAGAAAAATCATAGCTTCCATTCGAATCTATTAAACAAGTCAATCCAAGCTGTTTTACTTTAGAGAATAATTCTACAAGAAAGTCTCGATGCTGGGTACACTCACCACCACTTACTGTGATTCCACGAATAAACAGTCTTACCTTCTTGATTTCTTCCATTAAATCATTTGTTGAAAGCCATTTGATTTTTGGGGATGAAAGATGAGGGCAAACCTTAATACATGTATCACACTGTACACATTTCTTTTCATCCCAGACAATCTGCCCATCTTTTTTCTCTAATGCCTGTACTGGGCAGTTCTGAACACACGTTCCACACGCAATACACATGCGGATTGTTTCGGGATTATGGCAGTACATGCATTCAAACGGACAAGACTGAAAGAAGATGGCCATTCGGTTTCCCGGACCATCTACATTGGAAAATGGAATAATTCGATTAATCGGCGCCTTCATAAGCTTCTACACGGCGATCCAAAGCATTTGCAGTATCACGCGCCCCTACACCGAAAATTGAACAATTGTTTAATGACTGCTGCTTTGCATCCAGTTTAGCCAGTTCACTCTTCTTCACCAGATAACCAGTAACACGCACAACATCGTTGTTTTCAAGATATCCACTGAAATAACGCATTCCTTGTGACAAAGCACCCTTAATAATATCCAAAAGAGCCTCTGGAGTATTCAGCCAAGTTTCTTCAAACTTGAAGATATCACCAATACCTGTTGGGAAATACTTATGGAACTTTGTGCTGTGAAGAATATGTGAAGCCAAATCTGGTTCTGACCCTACTGGAATACGTGCTCCAGGAGAATTTTCTCTGCCATCTGAATCAATCCCAACCTGCGCATGCAGACGATAATGATGATCAAAGGCATCACAATATGGAGCAACATGTTCGCTGACAAGCTGTGATAAACGATCCATGATTCTTACGCCAAGTGCATCAGCTTCTTCATTGTGTCCATATCCCTTGTTAGGATCTTTGATTCCAAGCAGGTAGTTGCAGCATTCTGCCAGCCCTACCATACCATACATTCCTGTAAACTTCTCAAGCTCCAAAAGACCTTCAGTTACAAGGAAATTAGATTTAAAGAAATTGCTTTCTTCAACAATAAAGCGAACTCTTTTATCCATGAATCCACACATCAGTTTTACATAGTGAGGAAGTACATTATCTAAGAAATCATCAATTGAAGAAGATTTTAAAGCAGTTTCATACATTCTCATACGAGGCAAAGTAAATCCGCCTCCGCCAACTGTCAAGCCATTGTAGCAGGATGCAATTGCGTAATCTTCACCCCATTCAGAAACGAATGTTTTGTGATCTGCAAAGCTTGGCTTAGCAGTTTTCAGCATACATTTCAGACACAGTTTCGCAAATTCATCACTTGTAACTTCTGGATCATATTTCAAAGTCAAGTTTGGAACTGCCAGCTGCATTTCTTCAGTCAATTCCAGTACAAGTCGTCCTGTAACTGTTTCTTTTGGACCAAGATCCGCATGGACAAATGAATCTGTTAATGTTCTGTCAATATTTGTCAAGAAAAGTCCTAGACATTTCTTTGCTTCTTTTTCATCCAGCTGAAGTACAAAAGGCTCCAGCAGATCATCTAAATTTCCCAGATATACAGGGAAAGATGTAATAGATGGAACATGACGATACAAAATCAAAAGGTTGTTGCAAGCTTCCCACAAATCCTGAGGTGCTTTCAAATCAAGGAATGCTGATCCTTCTTTTAAAAACTTCATGTAGTCAGGAATGATATAACGAGGACGATATGGAACAAGCCCTTCGTTCAAATCACAGAGAATACCATCTTCCATGGCTTTTAGTTCTTCTTCGGTACGCGGAAGCGAAGTAGAATCTTCACTCTCAGCAAGTCTTGCCAATGCCAGCATCATCTGATGGTATGTCAGTGTAGTGTCAGAAATAATCTGATGTACTTTCGTCATGCTTATCCCTCTTTCTTTATATATACTTCTCTTGGTTTAGAGCCTTGCGCAGGACCAATAATACCGCGGTCTTCCAGAACATCAATCATTCTGGCTGCACGATTGTATCCTAATCCAAAGCGACGCTGCAGAAGCGATGTAGAAGCCTTCTGTACATCAATGACGTATTCTTTGATTTCTTCATACAGAGGGTCATCCTTTGCCTCCATAACAGCCGTTGCCTCATTGTTGTCAACACCTTCCAAACGAATGAATGCATCATCATAAAACGGTGCTGCCTGTGCTGAAACAAATTCTGCTATACGTCGAACCTCATCGTCAGTAACATAGACTCCTTGAAGTCGAATTGGACTTGGCTCTCCTATAGGTAAGTATAACATATCCCCATATCCAAGCAAGCGTTCTGCTCCAACTCCATCCAAAATAGTTCTAGAATCGATGCCACTGGATACCGCAAACGCAATACGTGATGGAATATTTGCCTTAATAATGCCTGTAATAACATCCGTACTTGGACGCTGTGTTGCAACAATCAAATGAATACCAGCAGCACGTGCAAGCTGAGTAATACGCTGAATACTCAATTCAACTTCTTTGCCTGCCACAGCCATCAAATCAGCCAATTCATCAATAATTACAACAATATATTCCATTGGCTTCAGTTTTTCATCTGGATGTTCTTTAATCTTGTCATTGTAGGCTGAAATATTACGAACACCTGTTGTTGAGAACACTTCATAACGGCTTTCCATAATCGCAACAACCACTTTTAGTGCACGAGCAGCCTCATTTCCATCAGAAATAACAGGACCAATCAAATGAGGAACATTATGATAAGGTGTAAACTCTACTTTTTTCGGGTCGATCAAAAGAAGTCGAACCTCTTCAGGTTTTGTCCTTAACAAGAAAGATGTAATAATGGTATTCATACAAACAGATTTTCCAGATCCAGTAGCACCTGCAATCAAAAGATGAGGCATCTTGTCCAGATCACAGTATACTGCCCTTCCCATCAAGTCTTTACCAAGGATAAATGTAAGTTTTTTATTCTTTTTTTCCTGCGGAAAGCTGCGTACCAGCTCCAGCATTTTAACCATTGTTGTCTCTACATTTGGTATTTCAACACCAACTGCATTTCTTCCCGGAATTGGTGCTTCAATACGAATATCTCTTGCCTGAAGCTCCATCTTCAAGTTATCCGATATGTTATGAATCTTGTTGACTTTCACCGTTGAATCTGGTCGAATTTCAAACTTTGTAACTGACGGTCCAATATGTGTTGCAATCAGTTGAGCTTGAATCCCAAAATTCGCAAGTACTTCCAAAAGTTTCTGTCCCTTTTCCTGAGCTGCGGTCTGATTAGCAGTTGACTTATTTCTCACAGATAAAGGTTCTAATAAAGTAAAAGGTGGAAGTCGATAAGCCATCCCTGGATGATATACTTTTACATTTCCTGTTTCAATGGCCTTAGAATTCTCTTTTGAAAGTGTTGAAATAGGTTCATTTTCAACAGGTCTTTCTTCCAGTGTAGGATGAAAATCCTCAACAATCACTTCTACTGGTTCATTTTCTTCAGGAATCGAAGTATCAATAATTGGTGATTGAATCTGTTCTTCAATTGGTTCATCACTTTGAATAAAGATTGACTTTTTCTTAGGCTTTGGTTTTTCTTCTAAATCAATCTGCTGAAAGGATTGTTTTTTCTTTATAGGTTTTACTGGTTCTTCCTCATCAAATGCAGTGAAGAAATCCTTAAAGCCTCCAAACAAAGATTCAATCACTTCTTTTCGAATCAATAAAATCAATGCCAGAACAATCAATGCTCCAATCACTAACAATGTTCCTTCTTTTGCAAACATGGCACTTGTCAACGAATAAAGAAGTGCCCCAGTAATACCACCCTGCACTGGAATCTGCAGATTCGATTGAAAAATTTCAGATGTATTTGAAATATAGTGCTTCAATACATCAAATCCAATCAAAGACTCATCAGAAGGAATTGCAGACCATAAAATCAAGGCAATTAAAAGACTGATTCCTGCAGCAGTCGTACGAAGTGAAAAAGGCATTTTACTTTTTCTAAACAGCACAAAAAGCGCATAGACTACAAGAATTCCAAAAACCACAACGCTATATGTTCCAACCAGATAACGTGCTAATGTAGATAGAAACTCTCCTACGACACCCATGCGTAATATCCCAATCAAAGAAACAACTACAAGAATCAGTGCAACGATTAATGTAATTAATTCATTTTCAAAGGAATCAGAAGTTTTCTTTTTTCTTTGTTTCTTTTTCGCCACAATACTACTCCCATTCTAATTAGAGATTAATTTCTACAATTGCAGGCAAAATCATTGGACGTTTACCTGTCTCTTTCAATACATATCGAGAAATTTTATCTCTAGCTTCAGCACGAACCTGAAGATTGTCGTAACGATATTCCATTACAGCTTCTTCAATGGTTCTTTCCATAATGCTGCCTATTTCTTTCACAATGTAATCTGCATCTTTCAAATAGATTACTCCGCGAGACTGTACATCCGGTCCGCCTATCACTCGCTTAGTACGGAAATCCACAACGACACCAACAACAATTGCACCATCCGTAGCCAGTGTTTCACGATCACGAAGTACCATGCCGCTTAAATCAAGATTATCTTTTCCTGCAACCATAACATCTTCCAAAGGCAGGATTTCTGATACATCGACACATTCTCCATTCACAAATTTTGCAACCTGGCCATTGTCAAGAAGCAAAATACGATTTGCTTTCCATCCCATATCCAGTGCAATATTTGCATTCGCTATCAAATGACGATATTCACCTTTTACTGGAATAAAATACTTTGGTTTAAAAAGATACATCATCATTTTAATGTCTTCACTTGAAGCATGCATTGAGAACACTTTACGTCGATCCAGTGTCACTACTTTTACATCTTCCTTGTAAATTTCATTTTCCATCTTAGCAGCATCTTTTTCAGTTCCAGGAACAATCGGAGATGCTATGATCACTGTATCATTTTCTCTTAATTCTAATGCACTGTCTTCTTTTAACGCTATTTTCAGCATTTGTTTAAACAGCTGAGAACCACTTCCAGCAACAATAATCACAACATTATCCTGCTGCGCATTAAGAAGTGTCTTAGGCAGTTCAAGTCCAACAGGGATACGATAATATCCTAGTTTTTCTGCTATTTTTAATGTTTTTCTTTGTTCCTCATTAAAGAAAATAATCTTACGTTTGTATTTATTCGCAAGTTCAATAATCTCTATCAGACGGAACAAATTCTGTTCATAAGTCGTTACAATAATTCTGCTTTCTGCACTTTCAAAAGCAGGTTCAATCCAATCTGTAATCTTATGATTTGGTGATGTATGACCTGTTCTTGCAGCACCAACAGATTCGGTCATTAACGCAAGAACACCCTTCTTTCCAATTTCTGCCAATGCTGTAATATCACAACTAAAAGCTTCATTGCTGATATCATAGTCAACAATGAATTCACTTGTATATACTACATATCCAGATGGAGTTTCGATTGCCATCCCAAATCCATCTGCGATGGATTGCGTCATACCGAAAGTCAAAATCTGAATTCCATCTATTTTAAATGAAGCACCACGCTGAATACGATGAATCTTATAGTTGATGATGCCATTTTTATCTAATTCATCTTCAATCAGCAATGCTGTCAGAGGAGCTGTATAAATCGGTGCATTGACCTGACGAACCAGGTTTCCAATTGCAGCCATGACATCATCATGCCCATGAGTAATAAAAATACCTTTTACACGATGCTTATTCTCAACCAGATAACGAACATCCGCAATAATCATCTCAATACCATGCTGGTCATTATCTGGATACTTCAATCCCGCCTCAATCACAAAAATGGACTGATTCACTTCAACAACAAGCATATTCTTGCCGTCTTCATCCAATCCACCAAGTGCAAAGATACGTACTTGATTCATTCTTTTTCCTCCTGATTTTTTTATTATTATACCTCAAAACCAGCTTTGTTACAACGAAGCTGGTTTTTCCATTCTTAATGCTTTGTAAAAGATGCTGTCTTTGCATGAAGGAAAGAAATCAATAATTTAGGGTCCATTTCAATCTGACATCCCCTTTTGCCACCTGAAAAATAAATACTATCAAATTTTAGACAAGTATCATCCAGCCAGGTTTTAAACTGCTTTTTCATTCCTATCGGGCTGCATCCTCCAGCAATATATCCAGTAATTTTTTCTAGATCTAATTTATACACCATCTCTACAGATTTCTCACCTGCAGTTTTAGCACATTTCTTTAAATCCAATTCTTTGTCCACTGGAAGACAAAATACATAATATGACTTTGATACTCCCTGTACAACTATTGTCTTAAATACTTTTTCAAAGGGTTCATTCAGTATTTGAGCAACCTGTGTTCCACTTAGAAAATCATCACAGTCATAGTGATGAATCTGATATGCCAGCTTTGCTTTATCTAGCATGCGCATGGCATTTGTTTTTTCTTCTTTTTTTGCCATTAGTTAACCTTTTCCCCACGTAAAGTCCATGAACGATGTTCAGTAATTTTCACATCAATGATTTCTCCAGGCTGAACATTTTCACCCGTAAAATTAACTAATTTGTTATGTTCTGTATATCCACTATATACCTGATCATTTTTGCGACTAGTTCCATCAACAAGTACCTTTACAGTCTTTCCAACCCATTTTTGATTGTTCATATTGCAGTATCCGTTGATTTTATCTTGAAGTGCATATAAACGCTGCTGCTTTACTTCTAGTGGCACATTGTCTTCCATTTTTGCAGCAGGTGTTCCTTCTCGAGGAGAATAGATAAAACTATAGACATTGTCATACTTGCAGTAATCTACCATTTCCATCGTTTCCATGAACTGTTCCTCTGTTTCATTAGGAAATCCTACAATAATATCCGCTGAAAAAGCACATTCAGGAATGCGTGCAGTGATTTTATCAAACAGTTCTTTGTATTGTTCACGTGTATAGCGTCTGCCCATGATTTTCAATACATCAGTACTTCCAGACTGAACTGGAAGATGAATATACTTCATAATATTGTCATAGGATGCGATTACATCAATCATTTCATCTGTAAAATCCCAAGGATGTGATGTCATAAAGCGAATGCGTTCAATTCCAGTAAGTGCAACTTGACGCAAAAGCTCCGCAAAACTGCTTCCATCTTTTAAATCTTTTCCATATGCATTTACATTTTGACCTAACAAAGTAACTTCTTTAACTCCAGATTCTTTTAGCTCAATAACTTCTTTTAAAATATCATCCATTGTACGGCTTCGTTCTTTACCTCGAGTATATGGAACAATACAGTATGTACAGAACTTATCACATCCATACATAATATTTACCCATGCTTTATGCTTCATGTTACGCTTTGCAGGTAAATTCTCAATGATATCTCCTTCTTTAGAGAATACTTCAATGGATTTCTGTTTTTTTACCATAACATTGTGTAAAAGTGCTGGCAAATGATGAATGTTGTGTGTACCAAAAATCAATTCAACATGACGATACGCTCTCATCAATTCATGTACAATTGATTCTTCCTGAGCCATACATCCGCAAAGTCCGAAGACAACATCTGGATTCTTCTTTTTAATACCCTTTAAGTGTCCAATTTCACCAAGTACTTTATCTTCTGCATTTTTTCGAACTGCACATGTATTAAACAAAATTAAATCTGCATTCTCAGGTACATCTACACGTAAAAAACCCATTGCTTCCAAAATTCCGCTGATTGTCTCAGAATCACGTTCGTTTGCCTGACAGCCATATGTTCTTAAATAATATTTTTTTCCCTGTCCCAAATTTCTCGTTTCTTCAGGAAGTTCAAATAGCGCTCTTTCAATCACTACCTGACGCTGCGTTCTTTTCTGTGCCTCTTTTAATGAAGGCAATATATATTTTTTAGGATCTGCCATAAATTTGTCTCTCCTTTATTTTCCACGAGGGAAGTATAGCATTTCTTGAGTATGAAATCAATTTCTTAACTCAACACACCAAAAGAAAAACCGGAAGTTCCGGTTTTATTAAAACATTTACTGAGAAATTGCAGAAACTGGACAAGTTGCAACACAAGCACCGCAATCAATACAGAGTTCAGAATCACATCCTGCTTTTCCATCTTCATCAAGATTCATAGCACCAACTGGACAAACACCTGTACAAGCACCACATCCAATGCAGATTTCCTTATCAACTGTAACTGGCATGTTTTCAAGCCTCCTTCAACCTTTTTTTATTATAGCAGAACTTCATTTGGTTCACAACTCTTTCAACTCAAAGAAAAAAGACAGGTTTTTCCTGTCTTTTCGAATGTTTTTTATCTTGCCAGTTCGCTGACACGAGTTTCACGGATAACCACAACTTTAATCTGACCTGGATATGTCAATTCAGCTTCAATCTTGTCACGGATATCTTTAGCCAGTTTATGACATGTTACATCGTTCACCTTTTCAGGCTCAACCATAACACGAATTTCACGACCAGCCTGGATTGCGAATGTCTTATTCACACCTTCAAATCCATTAGCAATAGTTTCCAAGTCTTCAAGACGCTTAATGTAGTTTTCAAAGCTTTCTACACGTGCGCCAGGTCTTGCAGCACTGAGAGCATCAGCAGCAGCAACCAGATTAGAAATCAAGTTCTTAGGCTCAACTTCCCCATGATGAGACTGAATCGCATTCAATACAACTTCATTTTCACCATGCTTCTTTGCAAGTTTGTAACCCAGTTCAATATGTGAACCATCCATTTCAAAGTCAAGACCCTTACCAATATCATGCAAAAGTCCTGCACGCTTTGCCAAAGACTGATTTAAGCCAAGTTCTGCAGCCATCATACCAGTCAAATAAGCAACTTCCATCGAATGCTGAAGAACATTCTGACCATAGCTGTAACGATATCTCAGTCTTCCTAAAATACGTACAAGTTCCTTATCAATACGTCCAATACCTAACTTAAATACAGCCTCTTCACCATATTTATAGATATTTTCTTCCAGTTCCTTAGAAACTTTATTAACAACTTCTTCAACACGACCAGGCTGAATTCTTCCATCTTTAATGAGATATTCAAGTGCACGGCGTGCAATTTCTCTGCGAATTGGATCAAAACATGACACTGTAATTACTTCAGGTGTATCATCAATAATCAAGTCAACACCTGTAGCCTGTTCAATGGCACGAATATTTCTTCCTTCACGTCCGATGATTCTACCCTTCATCTCATCGCTAGGGATTGTAACAACTGAAACTGTACGTTCAATTGTTTCTTCCTGAGCATAGCGCTGAATTGCCAGCGCGATGATATTTTTGGATACATCAGCAGCTTTTGTACGGGCTTCTTCTTCCCTGTCGCGAATATAGGTACTGACTTCTTTGTCCATGCGTTTTTCAACGGCTTCCATCAGTTCCTTTTTGGCATCATTGGCACTCATTGACGCAATACGTTCTAATTCAACGATCTGCACGTCAATTTTTGCCTGTAGGTCATTTTCCATTTTTTCTAGTGATTGTAATTTTTCGTTAACTTTACGGTTTTTGTCTTCCAGCTGTTTTTCTTTGTTGATACAAGCCTGATCACGCAAATTCAGATTATCTTCCCTGCGTGAAAGCTTATTCTCTTGATCAACTAACTCAGCCTTGCGAGACTTAATCTCCTTTTCAGCTTCCAGTTTCAGTTCATATGCCTGTGTACGTCCATCAAGCACTGCCTGACGAAGTGTACTGTCTGCCTTCGAGCGGGCTTCTTCTAGCATCAAATCAGCCTGCTGCTTGGAGCGATTCAAACCAAGTTTGGATGCCGCCATCATTACAACGACTCCAACTAAAACCCCAACTATACCAGAGATAATGGAAAAAAGTACAGGATTATTTTCCATAGCTTTTCCTCCATATCAATTTCGTTTGAGATAAACGCTCTAACATATTATATTAAAAATTTCAAATTTTCACAAGTAAACTAACTAATAAAGTTCAAAATAAAATAAGCAGGACTCTCCTGCTTATTTAGATTCAAACATTTTTTCGCGAATCTTAGCCATGACTTCATCCTGTGCTGCAGGATTAGCCAGAAGGAATGCACGGACAGTTTCTCTACCCTGTCCAATCTTTTCTCCATTGTAAGAGAACCATGCTCCACTCTTTTGAATCACATCAAATTCTACGCCAAGATTAATGATTTCACCAAGTCTTGAAATACCTTCTCCATAATAGATTTCCAGAGTTGCTGTTTTAAATGGCGGAGCCACTTTATTCTTTACAACCTTGACATTCACTTTATTACCAATGACTTCTGTTCCCTGTTTAATTGCTTCACCACGACGTACATCAATACGAATAGAAGAGTAGAACTTCAATGCACGTCCACCTGGCGTTGTTTCAGGATTGCCATAGAACACTCCCACTTTTTCACGAAGCTGGTTAATAAAAATAGCTGTACATTCACTGCGGTTCATAACACCAGCCAATTTTCTCATTGCCTTAGACATCAAACGAGCCTGCAATCCAACGCTTGCATCACCCATTTCACCATCAAGTTCAGCCTGTGGAACCAGCGCAGCCACTGAGTCAATGACAACCAAATCAATAGCACCGCTTTTAATCAGCATTTCAGTAATTTCTAATGCCTGTTCACCAGAATCTGGCTGAGATAAAATCAGCTCATCAATATCAACACCCAATTTCTTTGCATACATTGGATCAATTGCATTTTCAGCATCAATAAATGCAGCACGTCCACCAGATTTCTGACATTCCGCAATCGCATGCAATGCAAGTGTTGTTTTCCCTGAAGATTCAGGTCCATAAATCTCAATAATACGCCCTTTTGGATAGCCGCCAATTCCAAGACAGTGATCCAATGCAATAGAACCGCTGCTGATAGCATCCACCTCAACATTGGCACGATCGCCAAGTTTCATGATTGATCCTTTTCCATACTGTTTTTCAATCTGCTTAATTGCATCCTGAAGAAGCGCATCTTTCTTCGTATCTTTTTCTTTGTCACTCATACTCTTACCTCCTGTTGACTATAATTCTATAATCCACTATTTGCTTTCAAAAATATATTCTTTCAGCTGATTGAAGTAATCCAAACCACTTGCAACACTAATGCATGTTGTAAACCACAGCATAATATCAGCAAATGGAATACGATACAGTTCAAATGGAAGATTGCTAAGCAGAATAATACTAACAGTAATCATCTGACATACTGTTTTCATTTTTCCCATAAAACCTGCTGCAACAACAACACCATTTGTTGAAGCAATCATACGGCAGCCATCCACGATAGTATCTCTAGCAACCATTAAAATCACAGGAATCACTGGGATAGTTCCATTTGCCGCAAACAAAATAAACATACTTGTTACAAGCAGCTTATCTGCAATTGGGTCTGCAAACTTTCCAAATGTTGTAACCAGATTATTCTTTCTAGCAATATAGCCATCCAGAAAATCTGTAAAACTAGCTGCTAAAAACAGGAAAAGGACTGCAAGATTCACATATGAAACAGAAACATGTCCCACAATTAATGCAGGTACGTCAATATTGAATTGTGCATATGGAAATATCGCAATCAATAAAATAACAGGAATCAGACAGATTCTCATTACTGTAAGTTTATTAGGTAAATTCATTTTCTTTCTCCTTTAACGAATTATTTTTCTTATCTATAAAAAGACTGCATTTATTATACCAACTTTATCTCGTTTCAACAACACAAAGGCGTATATCAAATCAACACAATCTAACTTTTGTCTACATTTTTCTTTTTGATTATACCATTTACTAGAAAATCATTCAAGTTGATTTCGAGAAAAAGAGAATCCTTTCGGATTCTCTCAGACAATCGACAAAATGGGGTATTTCAACCACCTAGGTTGGAACGCCCCATTTTTTATTGTGTTTATAAATTGAATATAGAGTGTTTTTAATGAATTTATAGAGCTGACTATCGTAGAGAAACTTTCTTGCATTGGT
>JAFULN010000063.1 GCA_017473335.1 Erysipelotrichaceae bacterium | reverse complement strand
GTAATCACCGACCACAAACCAATCTTTTCTGGAATCACTGGTTCCGTTCTTCAGAATCAGATGCAGTTCTTTGATTAACTTCTCTGTCAGTGCTGCTTTTGCATTATCAATAATCATATCAATGCAACGGAAATGATTTGCTGTTTCAATCACATCGTCCACGTTCAGCACTTCATTTTCTACACCTATGGTGTTGGTTTCAAAAATATATCTTGTCTGATCGTGTGTCAGACGACTGCCTTCGATATGGTTTGAATTGTATGTCAAATCAATCTGTGTCTTATGGTAAATGCCACCGGAATATTTACTTGCTTTCTGATCCTGCAGAATATCCAGCAATGTAGTAGGCTGTTCCTTTTTCTTGTTGGAACGCTCCGGTTTTTCCGCATTTTCAGGAATATTCCAAGTCTTGCCTGTAAGAAATGCACCAGGCACACGTCCCTGGGCACAATAGTTTCTTACGCTGCGTTCTGAAACATTCCACTTTTTAGCTATTTCAGTAACTGAAAGGTATCGCATCTGCTCTCCTCCGTTATAAATCAAATCAAAAATTTACACTTATCTAATATACAGTATACCATATTATCGGCAACAAATCCAATCACTTCCACATATTTATATATTATTTTTGCCGATTCCGGTATGATTATAATTTCATTATTTCTATTTCAAATGCAAATATTGCTCTATCTGATGTGACAAATTTTCTATCTCTGCTGTTATTGCATTCTTTACATCTATATAAGAAACTCCAAAATATTTTATTGTTAATCCAAACAATAAATCATCTAAAACCAATTCTTCTTTTTTCAATGCTACGCCTAACTTATAATGTGCCATCGAATTTCTAAAATCTCTTGACTCCCAAGAACAATCCATTTTAAATGCTGTATTTAGTTTTTGATTTATCTGGGGAAGCAACTCTAAAAGTGAATAATAAAGCAAGTACATAAATCTCAATTTCGTTGGGGTTTCTTCTTTAATCCAACGCTCAACACCATATATTAAAAAGTTGATTTGACATAATATAGAAAACAACACAAACTTATCGCTAAATTTATTACCAATTGGTGATTTTTGAAAGCCACCATAATCCTTTGTATCAAATTTTATTGAATCATTAACTGTGTATTCATTCACAGCTCCCATAAGAGCTATATACTTGCCACCAATTTCCGCCATAGTTTTTATGAATTCCCCATTATCTTCAAATGAGTAAAGCGGGTTATAGTAAAAGCACAAAATAGTGTTTCCACAAATTATGCCGTTTGCTCGATCTACACCATAAATATCATAAAGTTTCAAGGTTTTAGCAATAGGTTTACACACACTACCAAAATACCTATCACTTTCTTCATAGGCTTTTTTCAAAATATTATAAATTTCATTATAGTCTTTTTGCCACATTTTAACGCTATCACGCATTTTCTCATAATACTGCCGCTCCAATTCATTAAAGATAGGCATATCCAGCTTGACCTTACTTGAATTATTAAATGAATTTATCCAATCTTCCACACCATCTATTATAACTCCCATGTATGGTTGAAGAGATGGTATATAATTTGATTCTTCAGAATCAATATTCTTTATTACAGTGTATAAAAATCTCAAATCCTCGTGCATTAATGACAATGCAGCTTCTTGAACCTTTGTAAATTTAATTTTCATTAAACTATTCCTTTTCTTATTTCTTAGTAATTATTAATTCTATACTATAATTATATTATAACAAAAATCATGTTTGTTTCAAAAAGTAACCAGCCCGTTTCCGAGCTGGTTCATTTCTAATTATGTATAATTTACTTCCCTAACCACTACTTCCTCCGCCATTGCTTTTAACATATTCATATGCCTTACCCAATCCATGGCATCTGCTTCCTTATCCGGAGCCGGATTCTTTTCAAGCAGTCCCGTCATAATCACTTCCACTCTTTTCTCTGCAATCTCCTGCACTTCATACAGATGTGGAAACAGCTGCTCCATCAGTACCAAATCATCAATCATTATCGGTTTCTGCTCCTGTAGGAACGCTCTGCGCATTCTGCCGTACTTATTTAGTCTCTTTTTTTCAACAGGCTGTAACTTGAATAACGGAATCAAATAGTCTCCTGCCCCTGCAAATGCAAGCTCATTGTACTTTAAAACTTCATTATTCTTCTGTTTACCCATGTGTAAATCCTCCGTGATTTTATGATTTTCACGGCGATTTTTGGGATTTTTCACGTTCAAAACAGTACTGTCACATCAGGGATTTTCAAGAAATTTGGCGTACAAAATGGCGTACTTTAGGGTATTAGAGTGCCGATTTTCCTTGATTTTACTGGTTTTTTCGAAGGTGTGTACATATCTTGCCGTGACATATCAACTACTTTTATTCACAACAAAACAAATAATTTATTATCACAATCGTTTAATTTCGAGTCCATCAACCATCTCTGCAATAATCTTTTTATCCTGTATTCTCATCATGGATACAGAAGATTTTCTATTGTTAAATATGCTACAGTTTCCATGCCAAAGCAATACTCGATCAATAGATAAGGTTTCTTCTTTTTCATCATATACTCTTCTTTCTTTATGAAATCATTATTCAGCTTTCAGTAGTTTTAAAGCTTTCTGATATTTCTCTCTTCTCAATAAATCTCTTTCGGTATATGTTTCCATTCTTGTAAGATCACTGTTATGTGTTAAATCTGCAATCTTCACTTTACGTGCAATCGCATTCTCTTTAATTCTTGATACATAACTCATGTATTCTTCTTTAGGATCATGAGTCATAAGCTTGATTGCTTCAATCACTTCTTCTGGAAATTCTTTGCTTAATTCTTCAATGGTGATATCTGTATCTTCTACCACATCATGCAAAAAAGCGACAATCGTACTGTATTCATCATCCATCTGTTCTGCCAAGTGAAATGGATGAAAGACATACGGACATCCACTTTTGTCTTTCTGATTCTTATGAGCATCAAAACAGATGTTCATTGCCTTTTTAGTCAATACTGTATAAATCATATAGTCACCTCTTGTATTTTAATTATATCAGATAAAAGGTTGAACTTTTCAAACATTCAATGTATTGGTAATCTTAAGTTATATTGACATTACATTCTCATCATCATTTACAGTCAGCTTATCATTGAAGTAATACCATACTGATGTAAGACTATTTTCTCCGTATTCATTTTGTAAATCAAACATATCACATAACACTAAATAAGTCGCAGCTTTTTTTGCGTTCTTTTTTGAGTTTGAAAATACAACTTTTGTGTATCCTGTTTTCTCATTAACTGTACTACATGTACATGAGAATATTGGATTATGATTTTCATCATATCCTAGTTCTTTCTCTGATGCATATTTATATTCAGGCATGGTACATCTTTGTTGTTCAGCAAGTTCTTTTAATGTAGTTACTGCATTTTCCATAGTGAATTTAGGTAATCTATATTCTGATTTTACGAATTCATCCAAATGGTCATCTAAAGATAAAATCTGTTTCACTACCTTCTCAAGCACTTTCTCATTCCACTTGCTTTTCATCGCAATAAATCCAACAATAGCTTCTAAAGTATCTGCCTTTACTTTCATTTGATTTGCAACATTCTGTTGATAATCGCTTTTGCCTACAATGAGATAGTCCATCACGTCCCACTCATCTATAATTCTTGCGAGATTTTCATTACTCAATAATTTCCCTTTTATTTGACTAAATCGATTCTCACCAATTCTGAAACGGTATTGCATATCTGTGTTAAATGCACCTACTCTTTCAGAAATCAGTTTGACAGTATAGTAACTTAATACTTGATCTCCAATAAACTCAAGAATCTCATTACTTTCAATCCCCATTTCTTTGGCATAAGAGCTTCGGGTAAAAGCTTGAATCATCAAACTGTTTCCAGTGAACTGAAAACCTGTTTTTTCTTTGATGATGGCTTTTAATGCTGATGTTTCTTTTGCTTTTAATTGATTGCTTCTTCTCATAAATCCTCCTGTTTTCAAAGCATGAAGAAACAAAAAAAGACCTGTATATACTTAAAAGAATCATCATAATGGATGATTTATTTTTGTTTCAGGTCTAGATTATGAATAATAACTTTTGAAATGCTTTCTACTTGACTTTCTCACTTGCATGAAAAAACCAAACAAATCACATTACGCATCTACTACAAATAACCTATATTCCTTTTCTTCACTTCCATAGTAGAACACTATTTTCTAAGAGTCAAGAGATAGGTCATTCATCTTTTTTAGTTTCCATAAATGAAAAAAAGACCTGGCATGCCAGATCTTTATTCAACTTTCCATTCCATGTTTAACATGTCATATTTCGCTTTTGCAGCAGCGTTAAATGGGAGCTGTTCCCAGTGTGAATTTCCAATGAGATTATGAATTGCAATTAAATTATCTTGAGTATCTGTGATATTTGGAATCAGAGGTGTGCGTATTGTATACGGTTTACCACTATTTTTTAAAATTTCCAGATTATTTAAGATTTTCTGATTGGAAACACCTGTATATTTTTGATGCAGTGCATCATCTGCAAGTTTGATGTCCATAAAGACATAATCCAGCTGATCAATCACCTGTTGAAACAATAATGAATCAGCATATCCAGAGGTCTGTATGCACAAATGATAAGGCTTGAGTTCTTGCATCAATTCTAAGAGAAACTGTGGCTGCGCCAAAGGTTCTCCTCCTGAGAAGGTAAATCCTCCAAAGGCATCCCCTAAGACTTCTGCAGTAGCTTTAAGTTCATTAGCCAGTTGTTTCACTTCTACTTGTCTTCCAACAAGCTCCAGACAGTTTTCTGGACATACATGCAGACAACGTCCAAAAGGCTGACATTCTTCATGTGTACATGGTTTCATGCACTCACCACAATGAAGACAACGTGCTGATTTGACCATCAATTGCTGATTTGTCGTTAAACCTTCTGGATTATGACACCAGATGCATCTTAGCGGACATCCTTTTAAAAAGATTGTTGTTCGTATTCCTGGTCCATCATGAACGGCCATTTCCTTGATATCAAAAATGGTCCCTATCATATTGTATAGGCCTGCCTTGCGATGACATGATCCTGATATTCTTTATCCAGTTCAATGAAGTAAGCACTCCATCCCCAGATTCTTACAACCAGCTGACGATGATTTTCTGGATGTTTTTGTGCATCCAGCATCTGTTCAAGATTAACTGTATTGAGCTGCAGCTGATGACCTCCCAAATCAATATATCGTTTGACCAGAAGTCCTACTTTTTGTACACCACTTTCCTCTGCAAATACACTTTGATGGAATTCAAGTGTTAATGGTCCACCATTGATTGCATTACAGAAATGTGGTTTTGTCATGGAAGCAATCACTGACACCGGACCTTTTACCTTGGCAAATAGACTCACTGAGAAGTTAGTTCCAAATGGTTCCTTTTCTCTTCTTCCATCGGCTGATGCTCCAATTTCATTGGCATGCCACAAATAATACATGGCAGAACCTGTACCTGCACGATAGATACCACCTCTACAGTTTACTTTTCCTTTTAGACTATTGGCAAAACTATCTAAAAGCTCAACGGCAATTGCATCTACTTCATCATCATTGTTCCCTAGTTTTGGTGCTTCATAGCGAAGCTGATGAAGCAGTTCTGGTGTATTGGTGAAGTTTGTATCAATAGCTTCTAAAAGTTCTTTTTTACTGAGTGATTTTTCATCATAGACATATTTTTTAATCGCAGCTAATGAATCTGCTGCAGTTGATATACCTGTCCCATGAATTCCAAAATTGTTGTATTTACCACCTTCATAAATATTGCAGTCCATTAAGACATTCATAAATGGTGAAGGAATAAACCACAAATCATGAATCTTATCACAGATTTCATCACATTCTTTTTGTATTTCATCCTGTACACACTTAAAGAAGTCTTCATATGTCTCTGCAGTTTCAAATGAAGTATGTAATGCTTTGTCTACTGCTTTTGGATAAGACAATGCTGCGATATTGGCAACATCTGCACCTACATTAGGAATAATGAATTCCCAACATGCTGCAACTGTATAATTGAGTGCATCTTTATGTTCATACCCCAGCTTTTCAAGTGCTGGAATCACTACATCATCATTGGAATACTGTGGGAAACCAAGTCCTGCCTTTGTCAGGCGTGTAGCTTCTGTAAAACGCTGTTGTGGCGTTGATTTAGAGACTCTCAGATTGATTTTAGGGTCAATCATCTTGTTGTTGCATGAGGCTTTTAAACAAAGCTCAGAAAGCAGATTATACACATCATTGCCTTGCTCATCGATACCACCCAGCATCATGCTTTGACCATTATCCCCCTGCTGTACACCTACATAAAGATCACTGTCTTTATTAAAGGACAAGAAGAAATCTTCCAATAAATCAAGCGCTGATTCATATGTATGAACACCCTCTTCCAGATCCTTTTTCAGATATGGATAAACATATTTATCAAAACGTCCAATTGTATTGTGATAATTCCCTTCTAGCCAGAGTGCATAATGCAGAATACGGAAAAACTGCAACGCTTCACGGAAATTACGAGCTGGATAACGTGGTACCTGTTTCAGTACTTCAACAACATCCTCTCTTCCACATCTCTTTGCTTCTTCTAAATACTTATCAGAAAGTACAAGAATCTGATCAATAGCACGTTTTCCATACTCATCAGCTTCTTCCCTTTTCTTTAATAGTCCACTTGCCATCGTATCATAGTAATTAGGAGATAAATTGGACATAAACCCAAGTTCATGAATCGTATGTTTCTTATTAATTTCGTTCCATTCTTCATCTGTAAAAATAGCAGGTAAATTACGTACAGTACGCAAAAAGACAATCTGTTCCCCTTCTAAAATCACAGGAGTTTCTGTCTGGCACAAACGTTCAAAACGATCTGCCATACGTTCAATCGGAGATAATTGTTTTAAAGCATATTCATTAGCTAGATCCCACTCAACAGTTCTTCTATACTGATGATGTTGTTTGTTGAGAATAAATTGATACAGATTCTGATTCATGAAAGTACCTCCTCATCAATGTTTGAAATGACGTGCTCCAGTCATCACCATGGAAATGCCTTTTTCATTGCACATGTCAATGCTGTCCTGATCTTTGATAGAGCCTCCTGGCTGGATAATACATGTGATGCCATATTTAGAAGCGAGTTCTACCGTATCATTCATTGGAAAGAAAGCATCCGATGCCAGTACTGCTCCTTTTGCCTTTTCACCAGCTTGTTTTAAAGCGATAAGTGCTGCTCCTACTCGATTCATTTGACCTGCACCTACTCCAAGTGTCTGTCCGTCTTTGACAACGACAATGGCGTTAGATTTGACATGTTTAACCACCTTTTCACCAAACAGACAGTCCTTCAGTTCTGATTCTGTTGGCTGTTTCTCTGTTACACATTTGAGGTCATCGAGTGTTGATTCTTTTTTATCCTCTTCCTGTACTAATAAGCCACCAGTCACACTGACACACTTTTCTTCAGGATCTCTTCCAGTGACATCAAAAGTCATTAAACGAATGTTCTTTTTCTTAGAAAGCAGTTCAAAAGCTTCTTTTGTAAAGGATGGAGCTAATATAATTTCAAGAAACATCTTGCTCATAGGCTCTGCTACGGAAAGATCTACTTCTTCATTGAATGCGACAATGCCTCCAAAGATAGATACAGGATCTGCTTCATAAGCTTTCTTCCAAGCTTCTGTGATGTTATCCGCAACACCAAGACCACATGGATTCATATGCTTTAGCGCAACAACTGCTGGTTTACCATGAAATTCTTTAAGAATTGATAATGTTGCACTAGCATCCTGAATATTGTTGTAAGAAAGTTCTTTTCCATGGAGCTGCTCTGCACTAGAAATAGAATAACGATATCTCCTATATCCAGTATAGAAACTTGCCTTCTGATGTGGATTTTCACCATATCTTAATGACTGTTTCAACTCATAGCTTCGAGTAATAGATTCAGGATGTTCTTCTTCTAGATAATCTGTAAAATACTCTGAAATCAACGCATCATAAGCCGCTGTTGTTCTAAAGGCTTTAGCAGCTAAAGAAGCACGGGTAGAAAGACTCGTTTCCCCTGTCTCTTTTATTTCAGTCAATACTTTCTCATAATCTTTGATATCTGTCACAACTGTTACAAATCGATAATTTTTAGCAGCTGCTCGAATCATACTAGGACCAGCAATATCAATGTTTTCAATCGCTTCAGGATGCGTGAAATAATGTCTTGAGATCGTCTGTTTAAACGGATATAAATTAATACATACTAAATCAATGGGTTGAATGTTATATTCATTCATCTGTCTTAAATGTTCTTCAATTTCTCTGATTCCTAAAAGTCCGCCATAAATGAGTGGATGCAGTGTTTTAACGCGACCTGACAACATTTCAGGAAACCCTGTCACATCTTCAATCGCAATCGTATGAATTCCTGCATCATCCAAAATACGCTTTGTACCCCCTGTAGAAATGATTTCATATCCACATTCCACTAATCCCTGCGCAAAAAAGACAAGATTTGTTTTATCAGTAACTAACAAGACAGCTCGTTTCATAATGATCACCCAAATAAAAAAGCGCAGTAACCCTACGCAAACATAATCATAAATACTAGATGAATTTCATGTTTCAACTTCATGATTTCATCCTCCTTTATGGTGTGATTATATCATATATTTTTAATGAAATCGACTAAGTAGATTACAACTTCATCAATGAATCTATTCAATTGTTCCTGTAATACGGAATATTGCATTCATTTTCTGTATATGCTATATTAGTGATGAGCACAGGGAAGGATAACCTCCCGCAAGCTGAGTCAAAAAAGACTACTTATCTTGTGAGGACGGGTAGTCTTTTTTATTGCTTAGAATTGAACATATCACACTGCTGGTGACAGTTATTACTGAAACAATCAGGATCATTACCTGAAAGACTATCGATAGAATTTCAAATTCTGTCATATCCTTGCCTCCTGTAAATGCATTTGTGGACAATGAAATGATACAAAGTTTAGAATGCATGGACTCCTGACGTACATAACAAGAAAAAAAGACCTGTCAAAGGTCTTTCATTCTTTATCTGGTGCCGCATGGCAGAATTGAACTGCCCGCTCATCCTTACCATGGATGTGTGTTACCACTATACCAATGCGGCATGCATGACTATTATATCAAAACAATCAAAGAAAACAAGCAGAATTAAAAGAATCCATGGAGTACCATGGATTTATTTCGTTAGTTTTTTAATGCGTTTATGTTTCTTTGGAATCTTTGTTTCCAAAAGATTGTGGATATTCTGTTCATCTGCAAGTTTAAACTTCAACAGAATTTCCCCTTCTTCTGTGTGATCTGCACTTTTCTGGCGATAGACAACATAAAGTTCAACATTTTTTGATGTACGCTGATAATCATATCTGCTGATCTCTTCATAAGGAATCAGCTGAAGGTTATAGACAAAACCATTTTCTCCTGCACCTTCTCTGTTGCATAAAAATAGACCTACCATCAAAGTAATAGAGATAGAACGAATGACATCCCAGATATCTTCAAATCCTAAAAAGAATGTGAGTACACTTAAACAAAGACAGAAGAGAATAAAGATACGATAGCCATTGATATATTGACATCCTACTGTAATTTCATTACGCAGTGTAAAGACTCTATAAGCCATCCACAGCGCAAAACCAAGCGCAACAATCGACAATAAGATATTAAACCACATCATTAGTAGCCAGCCTCCTGCATCATCAAAATGACATGAATTCTGCCCTTTGTCTGTGATCTTGTTTGTGTAACAGAAGACGCACAGATTCTTGATGCAGAAAGACAATCCATGCAATGACCTGTTTTAGTGCATGGTGTCTGTTTGTTTAAACGCACACAGTTGATAGGTGCTGCAATCGTTTTAATACGTTCTACAGCTGCTGCTTCATCTTTAACAAGCTTATTGATGCCTGTTAACACAATGACTTTTTTAGGACCATAAATCATAGCAGCAACACGATTGCCATTGCCATCTACATTCACCAGTTTTCCATCCATTGTTAATGCATTGGTACTTGTTAAATAAACATCTGCATTGAATGCTGAATGAAAGACTTGATGTGGATCCTCTGCATGATAGCGGTCCAGATACGTAATATCCTGATTGTTTTCAAGCCATTCAATCACACCTGTTTCAAACAAAGTCTGTGATCCTCCAACAGAGACAACATCATTGACTTTTACCATGGACTTAATCAGTTCCAGTGCTTCTTTTTCATCTTCTACAATCGTACATTCAAATTGACGATCTTCCAGATTCTTTTTCGTCTGTTCTGCATGTATTTTTAAAATTGATTTCATATTGTTGTCCATAAATATACCTCACATGGATCTATTATATCATTGTTTCTTCACTTTTCATTTCAATCTTTTCAAGAGCACGCTTAAACTGTGTTTCATATAGTTCAGTATATGTACCATTCAGTTCCACAAGCTGCTGATGCTGACCACGTTCTACAATTTGTCCTTCTTTTAATACCAATATTTCATCAGCTGCTAAAACAGTACTTAAACGATGCGCAATAATAATACTTGTCTTTGATGAAATCAGTGGATCAATCGCACTTTGAATCAGATCTTCACTGATTGAATCTAATGAAGATGTTGCTTCATCAAAGATAAGAATTGTTGGATCTTTCAAAAGTACTCTGGCAATAGATAATCTTTGTTTTTCCCCACCCGATAGTTTTAAACCACGATTTCCAACCATTGTGTTATAACCTTCTGGCTGTTTAGAGATAAAATCATGAATATTTGCTTTCTTGCAGGCTTCAATGATCATATCATCTGTCGCCTTCTCATTAGCATACAATAAGTTCTCTTTGATCGTTCCATTAAACAGATAGGTTTCCTGTGAGACAAGTCCAATCTGATCTCTTAAAAAGGATAAATCCAGTTTTCTAACATCAACTCCATCAAATAAGACTTCCCCTGAAATCACATCATAGATACGAGGAATTAAATTAATAATCGTACTCTTCCCTGATCCTGATGGACCTACAATCGCAATACTTTTGCCTGGTGAAAGTGTAAAATTGATATTCTTTAAGATTTGACGATCTGGATTGTAGTGGAAACATACATCTTTAAATTCAATTGATCCCTGAACATCGTCTAGTATGACTGGATGATCACAGTTTTTGATTTCAACTTCCATATCAAAATAATCAAAGATACGCTGAAATAGTGACATCGAACGAATCCAGTCTACACTAAAGTTTAATAATGAATTTACAGGCTGATACATCTTTCCTAACAAGGCAACCAGTACTGTAATATCCCCTACAGTGAGTGATGAATCATATTTCATCATCAAAATACCACCCACCAGGTATATCAGCATAGGACCAATCGTCGCAAAGGTACTCAGCACTAAACGGAACCATCTTCCTGCCATGCTTTCTTTGATGTTAAGCTGTACCATCTTACGATTAATAGATTCATAGCGATGATATTCTCTTTCTTCTTTATTGAATAGCTTGACCAAAAGCTGTCCACTGACAGACAAAGTTTCATTTAAGATGCCATTGATTTCGTCATGACACTGCTGTGCTTCATTGGTGATTTCCCATCGTGTTTTACCAACTGCCTTTGTAGGCAGAGTAAAAAGCGGTACGATAATAATTCCTATCACTGCCAAAAGTGCATTCTTCTGAAACATAGCCGCTAATGCAGTCACAAGTGTAATAGAATTAGACAAGATAGAAACCAGTGTATTGGTCATAATCGACTGTACACCTGAAATATCACTTGTCATGCGTGTAATGATATCTCCCTGATTATTGGTCGTAAAGAAACGATGTGACATGCTTTGAAGATGTTTAAACATCTGATTTCTCATATCAAAAGTAATATGCTGGGCAATCCATGAATTTAGATAACTTTGCAGTACATTGATAAGCTGTGCACCAATCGTAACAAATAGTGACAACAAAATCAGTTTTATCAACATACCCATATCCTGTTTAATCAAACCTTCATCAATTATGCGTCCAGTAATGATGGATGGATACAATGACAACATGGAAGAAAAGGCAATCAGTAAAAGCACAAGTATCATCTGTTTTGCATAAGGCTTCAAATACCCTGCGATTCTAAACAGCAGCTCTTTGGTGACCTTTGGCTTAGCTGCTTTTTCTTCTTCTGTTAAATATCGATTTCCACGAAAACCTCTTTGAGACATCGTAACACCCCCAATTTATATTTATTATATCAAAAAACCAGAAATATCTTTCTGGTTTCTTATTATTTTTTATTAAGTGTACGGGTAGCGATAAGATGGATATCCAATCCACATAAGTTCTCTTTTAAGATTTGATTCATTTGTACCGGTGCATTTACACGAATCTGTTCAATCTCATGCATGATATCAAATATTTTTTCTTTAGGTACTGGTTTTGATGTCATTACTGGACAGCGTGCAATCGATGCGCCGTCTATTCGCACTGTACTTGTGATCATACGCATAGGGTGTAAAATCTCATTTTCTGCATAGACGATACCTCTTGGACAGCTGTTACCTGTAATGGATTTAACTTTCCCCTGTTCTACTTCAACTTGAAGTGTACATCCTTTTGGACATGTAATACAAATCAGTTCTTCCATGGCTTTACCTCCACAATCAGCTCTTCATCACAATCCTGAAGAAGTTCTTTAGTCACTGCAATTTCTTCCATGATAGATGGAATCAGTGAAACCTTGCGTACACGTTTCAACACTTTATCTTTTGACATTAAAATCAATTCAGCATTTTTCATCGGTGTTTTGACACGATAAAGAAGCTTGGTGTCTGAAGTGTGAAGCTTTTGAGGAAGTACATAAGAGATATTTCCTTCTGGTCTTACCATAATGACATTACAATCCATATATGTTTTTTTTAGGTACTCTGCAGCAGCGTAGCCTGCTCTTTGTCCTTCCGCAAAGACAAAGTCAACTAAATCATGGACATGAAGTGAATTTCCACATGCAAAGATACCATCTAGTGAAGTCATGCATCTTTCATCCACAACAGGTCCTCTTGTCTTTGGATGCAGCTGTGCCCCTGCTTGTTCTAACAGTGTATTTTCTGGAATTAAGCCAACCGACAATAAAACTGTATCAACATCAAAATGTTTCTCTGAGCCTGAAATTGGCTGTAAATGTTCATCGACTTGTGAAAGGACAACACCACTGACACGATCTTTTCCTTCAATTTTAACGATGGTATGAGAAAGATAAAGTGGAATATCAAAATCATCCAGACATTGTTTGATGTTTCTAGGAAGACCATTGGAATACGGCATTAATTCTGCCACAGCTACAACCTTTGCCCCTTCTAATGTCATGCGCCGAGCCATAATCAATCCAATATCTCCAGAACCTAAAATGATAACTTTTTTACCGCACATCCAGCCATCCAGATTTAAATAACGCTGGGCAGCGCCTGCAGTTAACACACCTGCTGGACGACTTCCTGGAATTTGAATGGCACCACGGCTTCTTTCTCTGCACCCTGTCGCAAAAACAATGGCTTTTGCTTGTATTGTTTCAAGTCCATACTGACTGCTGGAACATACCAGCTGTTTCTCTTTAGTCACAGAAAGGACCATCGTACTGCATTGAATTTGTACGCTTGTCTTAGAAAGAAGATCAATGCAGCGCTGTGCATAGGCAGGACCACTTAGTTCTTCTTTGAATGTATGAAGACCAAAACCAGTATGAATGCATTGATTTAATATGCCACCAGCATCTTCTTCTTTTTCTAAGATTAAAATATCTTTAATGCCCGCATGATAGGATGCCAGTGCACAAGATAGTCCTGCTGCACCCGCACCAATGATAACAAGTTCATGTTTTCTCATTGGAGTCCCTCCTATCTTTTTGAAACCAGGACATTGGATCCTGTTTCTTCTACGGTCACTTCATTTTCATTGATATTGAGTTCTTTAGCTAAGATTTGAATGATAAGTGGTTCACAAAAACCTCCCTGACATCTTCCCATACCTGGACGAAGACGTCTTTTTATAGCTCCTACAGTCAGTGCAGGCAAAGGACGATGAATCGCTTCAATGATTTCACCTTCACTGATCGTTTCACAGCGACAGATAATATGTCCATAGCGTGAATCTTCTTTGATTATATTTTGTCGTTTTTCATATGTCATTTCACTAAGTGCACACGGACGTTTCAAAATATCAGGAAGTATTGTTTTTTTCTGTAAACACAATCTTTTGGATACCAGTTCATCAATCACATATTGACTGATAGCTGGTGCTGATGCAATCCCTGGACTTTCAATTGCCGCAACATTGAAGAAACATGAAAAATCAGAATCTTCTTCAATGATAAAATCCTTTGTATTGCCTACAGGTCGATTTCCAGAAAATGTACGAATCACTTGATGCATTGGTACATCTTTAACAAGCTGATGAACATGTGATTTTACATAATCTAGACCAGTTTTTGTTGTGGATACATCATCTTTTTCATCTATAAAATCACTCGTTGGACCAAGCAGTACATTTTTATGAATCGTTGGTACCAAAAGAACCCCTTTCCCTTTATTTGAAGGAACAGGAAAAAGAATATGATGGACAACCGGTTCTTTTGTATGATCGAGCACAAAGTATTCACCACGTCGAGGCTGAATTGAAATGGATGATTCTGGATTAATCATCTTTGCGATATGATCTGCATAGATACCTGCACAATTGATGACACATCGTGTTTCTATCTTTCCACTTGAAGTATGTACACAATATCCAGCTGTGATTTTTTCAATATTCACTACTTCTGTTTCAAGATGCACTTTACAGCCTCTTAGCATTGCGTTTTCTGTAAGGGATATCGCAACTTCCCAAGGTGTAATAATTGCGGTAGAGGGCAAATACAGACCTTGAGTAACCTTATCTGAACAATTTGGTTCATGTTGAAGAATTGTTAGATAATCATGCAGTTCAAATGGAATCTCTCTGTGTTTTGCCTGAAGCGCAAGTGTCTTCAAGACTTCTTCTTCCTCGCTTCCGCAAGCTAAAACATAAGCACCAATCTTTTCATAATGACAGTTGAATGTCTTACAGATATCTTCATACATTCTGTTTCCTAAAACATTAAGCTTTGCCTTCAGTGTTCCCTCTTTAGGATCATGACCACTATGTACAATTGCACTGTTTGCCTTGGTTGCACCGCATCCAACATCTTTGTTTTTCTCTAACAATACGATATCCAGCTGATATTGAGACAAATCATAGGCTAAAAAACTGCCAATGATGCCTGCTCCAATAATGACAATATCTTTCATAGCCTTAACTCCTTAAAAAATAGGGCAAGGCATCTTAGGATGCATCTGCCCTGTATGATTCTTATTCTGGATGATAGCTGCAGCAGCTCTGCACAGCTTTCTTCCATTCTTTGAGAAGATGAGAACGTTTTTGATCATCCATTTGACCAATATAAGTATGCGCAATCTTCTGATTTGCTTCAATTTCATAAAGATCACTCCAGAAGCCAACAGCCAGTCCTGCAAGATAGGCAGCTCCCAGTGCAGTGGCTTCATTGTTTTTAGGGCGTTTGATTTCACGGTCAATGATATCTGCCTGAAACTGCATCAAAAACTGATTGCGTACAGCTCCGCCGTCTACTTTCAGCGTATTGATTTTCATGCATGCATCTTCTTCCATCGCTTCCAGCAAATCTGCACTCTGATAAGCTAAAGATTCAAGAGTAGCACGTACTAAATGTTCCGTTGTTGTTCCGCGTGTAATACCAAAGATAGCCCCACGGCATTTGTCATCCCAATATGGTGCACCTAAACCTACAAACGCAGGTACTACAATCACACCATCACTGTCTTCAACCGATGCAGCCATTTTTTCTGAATCCGCTGCATTATCTAACAGATGAAGACCATCTCTCAGCCACTGAATCGCTGACCCTGCAACAAAGACACTGCCTTCTAGTGCATAGCTGATTTCACCATTTAATCCCCATGCAATCGTAGTCAAAAGACCATTATGAGAACGTCTTGGATTCACACCAGTGTTCATCAGCATGAAGCATCCTGTACCATAAGTATTCTTTGCCATGCCTGGTTTAAAACAAGCCTGTCCAAACAAAGCAGCCTGCTGATCCCCTGCAATTCCTGCAATCGGCACTTCATGATTAAAGAAATGATATGGTGCAGTTGTTGCATAGATACAGCTGGAGTCCTTGACTTCAGGAAGCATGCAGCGAGGAATATTCAACAGATTCAATAAATCATCATCCCAGCACAAATCATAAATATTGTACAACAATGTTCTTGAAGCATTCGTATAATCTGTTACATGCACTTTTTCACCAGAAAGTTTCCATAAAATCCAAGTATCCATTGTCCCAAACATCAGCTTTCCTGATTCAGCCAGTTCCTGTCCATTATCAATATGATCTAAAATCCATCTGATTTTTGTCGCACTAAAATATGGGTCAATTCTTAGCCCAGTCTTGTTTCGAATCATTTTTTCTGCGCCTTGACGTTTTAACTGATCACAGATATCAGAAGTCTGACGAGACTGCCATACAATCGCATGATAAACAGGAAGACCTGTCTCCTTATTCCAGACTACTGCTGTTTCACGCTGATTTGTAATTCCAATACCAGCTACTTCTTTTGGATCAATGCCTGCACTAGAAATCGCTTCTGCCATAACAGCGAGCACTGACAGCCAGATTTCATTGGCATCATGTTCTACCCATCCTGGTTCTGGAAAATACTGTGTGAGCTCTTTTTGAGCAATCTTGACGATGCGGCTTTCATGATCAAACAAAATGGCACGAGTACTTGTCGTCCCCTGATCAATGGCCATGATATACTTACCCATAACTTCACCATCTCACTAATGTGAGCTTTCTTAATAATATTATCCTAAAAATTGCCAGAAAGCTCAAGGGCTTATCTGGCAATTGTTGAAAATCTTAACCAATTCGTTTGTGATCTGAAATTGTAATGCGGTATTCATCATTCATCACATCTAAGATAAATGTACATGGCGCAACAAATTCTGCTTCGATAATTTTTTTAGCAATCACTGTTTCAATTGAACGCTGAATATAACGCTTCATAGGACGTGCACCAAAGACTGGATCGACACCACATTCAATGATTTTGTCTTTTACACTCTCTGAAACAGAAAGTGTAATGTCTTTGACAGCTAATCTAAGTGAAAGTTCATTTAAGAATTTATCTGCAATTTTCTTTAATACTTCATGACCTAATGCATTGAATACAATGATTTCATCAATACGATTGACAAATTCTGGTTTAAAGTAACGCTGTACTTCATTTTGATACTGAGCTTTACGCTTTTCATCATCTTCTTCAAAAGCATACTGTGCACCAAGATTGCTGGTCATGATAATCAATGTATTCTTAAAGTCTACAGTCACACCCTTTGAATCTGTAATACGTCCATCATCCAAAATCTGAAGAAGGACATTGAAGACATCAGGATGAGCCTTTTCAACTTCATCCAAAAGCACAATAGAGTAAGGTTTTCTGCGTACTGCTTCAGTCAGCTGTCCACCTTCATCATAGCCTACATATCCTGGAGGAGCTCCAATCAAACGTGATACACTGTGCTTTTCAATGTACTAACTCATATCAATACGTACAATTTTCGATTCATCATCAAACAGCTGCTGTGCTAGTGCTTTAGCCACTTCTGTCTTACCAACCCCTGTAGGACCTAAAAACAGGAAGGATCCGATAGGTCTGTTTTCATCCTGAATCTGTGCTTTAGAACGCAAAATGGCTTCAGAAACAAGCTGTAAAGCCTCATCCTGACCAATCACTCGCTTCGCTAGTTCAGACTCCAGCTTCAACAGTTTTTGACGCTGAGTTGTCATCAGTTTTGCCACTTCAATACCTGTCCAGCGTGAAACAATCTTAGCAATCATTTCATCATCGACAATTTCCTGAAGAATCTTGTCATCATTTTGTTTCTTCGATGCAGCTGCAATCTTCTTTTCCAAATCTGGAATTATCTGATACTGCAGTCGAGCAGCCTCTTCATAGCGTGCTTCATTTTGAGCCTGGGTAAAATCAAGACGTGCTTTTTCTAACGCTTCCTTGTCTTTCTTTTGTGCATCCAGTTCTTCTTTTTCTTTTTTCCATTTGGCCATCAAAATAGATTCTTCTTCTTTCAGTGTTGCAAGTTCTTTACGCAACTCTTCCAGACGTTCTTTTGTTTTTTCACTGGTTTCTTTCTTTAGTGCTGTTTCTTCAATTTCAAGCTGCATGATTTTACGCTTGTATTCATCTAGCTGAGTTGGCATGGAATCCATTTCTACACGAATACATGCACAAGCTTCATCCACCAGATCAATTGCCTTGTCAGGCAAAAAACGATCTGTAATATAACGATGAGACAATGCTGCTGCACTAATCAGTGCTTCATCAAGAATCTGTACGCCATGATGGGATTCAAAACGATCTTTTAATCCACGCAAAATAGAAATTGTATCTTCTACACTTGGTTCATCCACTGTAATTTTCTGGAATCGTCTTTCTAGTGCTGCATCTTTTTCAATGTATTTTCTGTATTCATCAAATGTGGTTGCCCCAATGCATTTGAGTTCTCCTCTTGCCAGCATTGGCTTTAACAGATTGGCAGCATCCATGCTTCCTTCTGTTTTACCAGCACCCACAAGATTATGAATTTCATCAATAAACAGGATAATATCTCCATCGCTTTGTTTAATTTCTTCAAGTACTGCCTTGAGTCGTTCTTCAAATTCACCACGATATTTAGCACCTGCAATCAGTGAACCCATATCCAGTTCAATGAGTTTTTTATCTTTTAGACCAAACGGTACATCCTGATTCATAATACGCCATGCCAGACCTTCAGCAATGGCTGTTTTACCTACACCTGGTTCACCAATCAGAATTGGATTATTCTTTGTCTTACGGCTTAAAATCTGAATCACACGACGAATTTCATCATCTCGTCCAATCACAGGATCAATCTTTCCTGACTTGACTTCTTCAACCAGATCTTTTCCGTATTTTTTCAGTGCTTCCAGGTTGTTTTCTGCACTCTTTGATGTCATGGTTTTCCCACCTCGTCTCTCTTTATCTTTTTGTTTTAATGCCTCTGCACTTAAAGCTGTCTTTTCTTTAATATTCTTTGTGATCAAACTCTTATTTTCCAAAAGTCCAATCAACAAAGCCAAAGCACTCATATATTCATCTTTCATGTTTTGAGAATATCTTAGTGCATTTTGATAAGCTTCATTGACATCACGTGAAAGCATTGGCTGTGAACCTGATGCCTTCGGTAAAGCATGAAGTCTTTCATTTACAAGATCACGGATGATTCTAACATCAATGTTCATTTCACTGAGCAGATTGACAATCGAATCATCATAAAGCATCGCCAGATAGAAATGTTCGCTTGCTAATTCCGTATTTTGATTAGCCTGACACATTTCAATGGCTTTTTGAAGGATGTCTAAGCATCGTTCAGTCATTTTTTCTGTATTCATTGTCGTCCTCCTTTTTAGCACTTGGTTATAGTGAGTGCTAATTCACTCGTTTAAGAAAAGGTACATCGTACCTAATTCTTAAAAGCATTTTTAAACTTTTCGAAGACACTCTTGCCTTCTTTTTTATTCAGTTCTCTCAGTTTCATGTAAAGTTCTCTTTCTTCTTTAGAGAGCTTCTTTGGAATCTGAACAGAAACTTCAACATACTGATCTCCAGGTTCTGTACTTCTTAAGTCCTTAACCCCTTTAGAGCGAATTCTAAACTGAGTTCCTGTCTGTGTTCCAGCTGGAATTGTCAATTCTACTTCGCCATAAACCGTTGGTACATCCAGTGTACATCCTAGTGCTGCATCCACATTGGAAATTGGCACATTGATGTAAATGTTTCTACCTTCACGTACAAACTGTTCATGAGGGTTCACGATGATTTCAATAAACAAATCACCATTTGGACCTCCATTTGTCCCTCTTTCACCCTTGCCGCTGACTCTTAGCTGCTGACCAGACTGAATTCCTGCAGGAATTTTCACTTCAACTTCAACACGTTTGTGTTCATAGCCTTTGCCATTGCACTTTGTACACTTGCGAAGAATCTTTTTACCAGAACCACCGCAGTCAGGACATGCTGTTTGAGTCTGCATCACACCAAAGACAGTTCTTTGCTGCTGCATGACTGTACCTGTACCATGACAAGTATTACATGTTGTAACATCGCTGGAAGAGTATGCACCAGAACCATGACAGTCAGAACACTGTTCATCTAAATCCACTTTGATCGTTTCAGTTTTGCCAAAAATCGCATCCATAAAGCTGATACGCATCTGCATATAGCGATCTTGACCTTTACGTGGTCCATTATTAGCTCTACGACTTGAGCCTCCAAAACCACCGCCAAAGAAAGAACCAAAAATATCATTCAGATCATCAAACCCAGCTGAACTGAATCCACCCTGACCAAATCCGCCAAAGCCTGCACCATCCATGCCAGCATGACCAAACTGATCATAAGTTGCCTTTTTTTGAGGGTCTGAAAGCACTTCATAAGCTTCATTGATTTCTTTGAACTTTTCTTCAGCCCCTGCCTCTTTGTTCATATCAGGATGATATTTTTTTGCTAAAGAACGATAAGCTTTCTTTATTTCTGCTTCACTGGCACCTTTTGAAAGTCCCAGTACTTCATAATAATCTCTTTTACTCATAGATTCACCTTCCCATTTGACATATGATCACACTTCTGGCGATCACTGTCTTTTCCCCAGATGATTGTGATTATCTCAAACACGCAATCCCAGCGCTAAGCGCCAGGATTGTGTGGATGATACGTTTAGTGTTTTTCAGTGAAATCAGCGTCAACTACGTTGTCGTCATTTCCACCCATGTTAGGATTGCCATAAGCGTCGCCGCTACCTGCATTCTGCTGCTGATACATTGCTTCAGCCATCTTCTGTGCTGCAGCTTCCAATTCATTCAGCTTAGCTTCCAAAGTAGCCATGTCATTGTTGTCCAGGCAGCTCTGCAGTTCATCACGCAGCTTCTGAACTTCAGCCTTCTGTTCAGGTGTTACATTTGCATTGTCCTGCTTCAGTGTTTCATCAATCTGGTTGATGAAGTTTTCAGCACGGTTGCGTGTTTCAATATCTTTCTTGCGCTTTTCATCAGCGTCTTTGTTCATTTCTGCATCTTTTACCATTCTATCGATTTCTTCATCAGACAGACCATTTGATCCAGAAATTGTGATAGACTGTGCATTTCCGTTTGCCTTATCCTTGGCAGATACATGTACGATACCGTTAACGTCGATATCAAATGTAACTTCAATCTGAGGAACACCGCGGCGAGCTGGTGCAATACCAGTCAGCTGGAAGTTACCCAGAGTCTTGTTGTCAGCTGCCATTGGTCTTTCACCCTGCAGTACATGGATATCTACAGCTGGCTGATTGTCTGCAGCTGTTGAGAACACCTGTGATTTGGATGTTGGAATTGTTGTATTTCTAGGAATCAGAACAGTCATGACACCGCCCAGAGTTTCGATACCCAGTGAAAGTGGAGTAACATCCAGTAACAGGACATCCTTAACATCACCAGTAATAACACCACCCTGAATTGCAGCACCCATTGCAACAACTTCATCTGGGTTTACTGAACGGTTAGGTTCCTTGCCTAGTTCATTGCGTACAGCTTCCTGTACAGCTGGAATACGAGTTGAACCACCAACCAGAAGTACCTGGTGGATATCATTCTTAGTCAATCCTGCATCTTTAAGTGCCTGACGAACTGGTCCTACAGTTCTTTCAACCAGATGCTTTGTCATCTGATCAAACTGTGCACGAGACAGTGTAGCTTCAAAGTGCAAAGGACCATCAGCACCAGCACTGATGAATGGCAGAGAAATCTGAGTCTGCATCATACCAGAGAGATCCTTCTTTGCCTTTTCAGCAGCTTCTTTCAAACGCTGCATTGCCATGCGGTCTTTCTTCAGATCTACACCATTTTCTTTCTGGAACTGCTGAGTCATCCAGTCAACCAGAACGTTGTCAAAGTCATCTCCGCCCAGCTTGTTGTCGCCAGCTGTAGCCAGTACTTCAAATGTACCATCAGCCAGATCCAGGATCGATACGTCAAATGTACCGCCTCCCAAGTCATAAACGAGTACTTTCTGTTCAACATCTGTTTTGTCGATACCAAATGCCAGTGCAGCTGCAGTTGGTTCATTGATAATACGTTCTACTTCAAGACCAGCAATCTTACCAGCATCCTTTGTTGCCTGACGCTGAGCATCGTTAAAGTATGCAGGAACTGTAATAACAGCCTTTGTAACTTTTTCACCCAGGTATTCTTCTGCATAAGTCTTCATGTACTGAAGAATCATTGCACTGATTTCCTGTGGTGTATAGTATTTGCCATCCAGTTCAACTTTTTCATTTGAACCCATCAAACGCTTGATTGAGATAACAGAGTTCTTGTTTGTCACAACCTGACGCTTTGCAGCATCACCGACAATCTTTTCACCATTTTTGAAAGCGACAACAGATGGAGTTGTACGATTTCCTTCTGGATTTGTGATTACTTTTACTTCTTTGCCTTCCATCACAGCAACACAGCTGTTGGTTGTACCTAAGTCAATACCGATAATTTTACTCATAATTTTTGTCCTCCTTATGAATTTTCCTTCATTTATTCGCTGACTTTTACCATTGCAGGGCGCAGCAAGCGATCTTTCAGCTTATACCCTTTTTGGAACACTTCGATGACTGTGCCAGGTTCTACACCTTCAGCTTCACCAGTCATAACAGCTTGATGCCAAGCTGCATCGAAGGGCTGATTGAGTGATTCAATGACTTCAACGCCTTCTTTAGATAGTGCGTACACCAGCTGATTGTAAATCATTTCTACACCTTTGTAGTAAGATTCATTTTCTGGAGTTGCTTTTTGTGCAAGTGCTCTTTCCAGATTATCAATCGCTGGCAAAATATCCAGTGCAAAACTTTGAATGCGATACTTTTGTCTTGATTCAAAGTCATTCTGAAGACGTCTGCGTGTATTTTCAGTATCTGCATAAGCTTTCAGGTACTCATTCTTTAATCGAGCACATTCCCCTTCCAGCTCACTGATACGAGTCTTCAATTCTTCTGTGTTTTCTTTCTTTTCAAATAATTTTTTCTTTTTCTTTGGTTCTTCATTTTCCACTGTTTCTTCAACTACTTCTTCTGCAGCTTCTTCAACAGTTTCATTAAGAATTTCTTTCTCAGTTGTCATAATGACCTCCTTGTCCATATAGTTTTTCGATCATCTGTGAAACATATTCCAGCAGTGATACGATACGGTCATAATCCATTCGAGACGGACCAACAACCATTAATTTACCTTCTTCTTCAGGATTAATTCTGAAGCTTGATGAAACAACCGCAACATCGTCCATCCAAACCAGTTCACTGGATTTAGAAGTTCTGATGGCCAATTGATTGTCTTGTCCGATGTTACGCCATAAGCTTGTATCTTCCAGCATTCCCATCAGACCTCTAAGCTTTTCAATATCTGAAAACTCAGGCTGATACAGCATATTTCCTTTTCCACTGAAATACACATTTTCACTGGCAAATTTCACAAACGCACTCACAAATGCCTGAAACAGCATTTCATGACGCTTGACTGAACTTGCAAGAATCGGTTTAAGAGACTGCATCTTTTCAACTACTTCATGAATAGGAGTTCCTTTTAAACGATCATTGAGAATCGCTGTACAGTTTTGAATATCTTCTACAGAAATCGTATCTTTAAAGGTAAACGTCTTGTTTTCTGTATGACCCGTATCTGTAATAAAGACAGCCACTGCACTTCGATCATTGATAGGAAACAGCTTGATATGTTCTAATCGCTGCATAGAAGCATTAGGACCAAGTACACCCGATGTTAAATTGGTCATCTGTGAAAGAATATCACAGCTGCGCTTGATCGCATCATCCATATTCAAATGTCTTGTTGAGAAGACTTCAGAAAGTGCCAGTTCCATTTTTTCATCCATTCTTGTTTCTAACAGATGTTCACAATAGAAGCGATAGCCCATTGTCGAAGGAATACGTCCGCTGGAAGTATGTGTCTTTTCAAGATATCCCATTTCTTCCAAAGCAAGCATTTCATTTCGAATCGTAGCACTTGAATAAGGCAGATGGTACTTTTCCATCAAGGTCTTTGAACCAATCGGTTCAGCTGTACGCACAAACTCATCAACAATGCATTTGAAGATTTCAATTCGTCGTCTTGTCAGCATGACCTCACCTCACTTTTAGCACTTTCTTTCTTCGTCTGCTAAAAATATACACCATAGTTTTAGCACTGTCAAGTTTTGAATGCTAAAATCACACACAAACACATAATTTTTAAACAAATCACATAATCTATGTCAGGTGATTTCAATGAAAAAGCTGGAAAACTGCCTGATTCTTCTTTTTCTGTTCCTCTTTTTTTCTCAGTCACAACAAATATCTCAAACTTCAGCAATCATGCTCAATTTCTGGTTTGAACAGCTTGTCCCTTCCTTGTTTCTATGCATCTTTATCCTGCAGCTGCTTTCCTCCACTTCTTTCTTCTCAGAAATATCAAAACCCTTTCGATTTCTGTGTCCGCTGCTTAATATCAACACAGAAGCTTTAGGACTTGTTTTCAGCTGTTTACTGATGGGAGCACCTTCCAGTACCCTGCTGATTAATCAAGCTTACAAACAAAAACAAATCACTGAAAAAATGGCTCATCGCCTTCTTTGCAGCATCTCTGTATCAACAATATCCTTTTTAATTATGACAATAGGAGCACTGATGCTCAAAGATATTCATTTAGGAATATATCTTTGGATCATTCAGATACTTTGTGCATTTGTATGTTTAGGATGTACCAGATCGGTTGCTGTCATTATGAGTACTCCTTTAACAAATATAAAAAAGCACTCCATAAGAAGTGCTTTATTTCAAACTGGTTCAATCTTATTTATGATTGGAGGATATCTGTTAATCTTCCAAAATCTTGCCCACTTCATCCTGTCTTTTATTCCAGAATCTTTCCATCAGTTTGTCTTCATCATTTCAGAATTCTCTTATGGATGTAAACTAATTTCAGAATCTTTTGATACAGCAAAAGCATTTGTACTCATCAGTGCCTTATGTGGATTTAATGGACTTTGTGTTCAGTTTCAATCTCTATCCATGAGTGAACTTCACATTTCGATAGGCAAGTATTTCTGTTTTCGATGCTTCCAAAGCCTTATGAGCTTGCTGATGGCTTCAGCAGTGATTCTACTTCTTCACGGATAATCTCAGGTACAAGACCTTTTAAAGACTGATGGAAAGAGGCCATCTCTTTTACTCGCGTACTGGAAACATGCATCAATTCAGGTACTGTTGAAAGATAAACTGTTTCAATCTTTGAATTCAAGCGACGATTGTACCATTCCAGTTCAATTTCATAGTCCATGTCTTTTCCATTGCGTACACCACGCACTAAAACACCGCAGCCATGCTTCTTTGCAGCATCAACTGTCAATCCCTCTTCTTCTACAATACGAACATTTCCCATATGAGCTGTACACTTACGCAAATGTTCAAGACGCTTTTCTTTCGTCAGTGAAGATTTCTTTAAAGGATTGACCATCACAGCTACTACCACTTCATCAAACATCATGCTGGCACGATGAATAAGATTTAAATGTCCTGTTGTCAGTGGATCAAATGATCCTGCAAAAAATGCCTTCATACAATTACCTCATAATATGTAATACGTGTAATTCCATACACTGCTTCTTTGTATTTTCTCAAGTTTCCTATTTCATCCGCAAAAGTATCTTCTTTTAATGATTCTACAACCACCACTGCATCATCTTTCAATAGATTCAGTTCACACAGTGCTCTCATCACTTTTTCATTTTGTTCTTTTGCATATGGAGGATCTAAGTACACCAAATCAAAGACTTTGCCTTCTTCTTTCAAGCGTCGTACTGCAGCAAGTGCATCCATTTTATAAACAGTACACTGATTGCTGACTTTAACAAAAGCAATGTTCTTTTTAATGGTTGATACTGCATCATAGCTCTTATCTACAAAAATGACATGATCCATTCCTCTTGATATACATTCCAGTCCTACAGAGCCAGAACCTGCATATAAATCCAGCATCATTCCCCCTTCAAAATAAGGACCAATACTATTAAAAACAGCTTCTTTAATTTTGTCTGTTGTAGGACGTGTATTGTTTCCTTTCACAGCTTCTAATGGCAGTGAACGATACTTTCCCGCAATAATGCGCATACCATTGCCTCCTTAAAAATATTAAAATGAAAGGTATAAAAGAGGAAAATCAGTCCAAGATAAAAGTGCATCCCAAATTGATGCAATCCCCAATCTTTGTTTCTCCTCTCCCTTTCTTTTGAATCCCTTCGGGGATTCTTTTTATTTCGCTTTTCCAGTTCGATACTGAGAAATAACAGCTTGGCAGATACCAATCGCAGCCATGAATGACATCGTAGATGAACCACCAGATGACATCAGCAAAAGCGGTACACCTGTCAGCGGAATCAAACCAGTGACACCACCTACATTAAAGACAAAATGAACAAACAGATAAAACGCAGTACCAATCAAGACCATTTTCGCTCTTTCAGATTCAATCTTCTTCGCATAGTTAAACAGTCTCATGATAATCAGCATATAGCCGGCAAATACCGCAATAAACCCTAATATACCTGTTTCTTCAACAATAATCGCTAGCACATAGTCGGTGCTTGCAGCTGGAAAGTTGGTATATTTTTGAATAGATGCGCCAATACCAACCCCTGTTAATCCACCTGATGCAAAAGAAATCAATCCCTTAATCAGCTGAAATCCACTGCCATACTTATCTGTAAAAGGATTAAATGCAGCGGTAAATCGACGAATCATATAGTTGGATGAATCAGGATTAAAAAGAACATTACGAATCGGTGTCCCTAAAACCAAAATTACCAATGCAAGCGCAACTAAAATCATTAATATAATACGATATTGCCACTGAGAAAGTGCCTTATGCTTTGGAATCAGAAAACATACAGCTGCAATTGCAGTCATGACTACACCAGATCCCAAGTCAGACTGAAGCACAACTACAATAAATACAAACAGCAGCACAAATCCCAAAGGACGCTTTACAAGTTCTTCAAAAGAAACATGCTGATTTTCAATATCTCCTAAAAATGTAGCCATAATCACCATAATGGAGATCTTCGCAAATTCTGATGGCTGTATTGTTAATTCACGTGATCCAATTGGAATACGAATCCATGCTTTAGCTCCCCCTACTGAACGGAAAACTAAACATGCCAATAATGCAATCAATGTAAAAATGACAATTTCTTTCAAGTACTTGCGGCATAATTTAAATGTAAAGATATGACTTAGAATCAGCATCGCAACATATCCTGCAGCTACAAATACTAGCTGTTTTACAACAGTAAAAATCAAACCTATATAATCTGCAGCATCGGTTCCCATGCTGGCAGAAGTACTCATAATGAGTCCAAAAATTGTCAAGGCAATCAATGCGATATGAATGGGTCTGTCATACCCTGCAGGCAGCTGATAAAAACGGTTGTTTCTCATATCTGTCATACTCTCACCTCACTAGCATTCATTTTATCATATTTGTAGTCACTCCAGAAGAAATTTGTTGCAAAATTAAGAAGATTCAGTAAAATGAATCTGAGGTTGATATTATGGAAATTAACGTAAACACTATCATTAAAGATAATGATCCACTGGTAAGACAGAAATCTGAACCAGTTACACTGCCTTTGTCAGAAGAAGACAAGGCACTTTTGTTGGATATGCTCACTTATGTGAAAGAATCCAAAGATGAAAAACTTGCAGAAGAAAAGAATCTTCGTCCTGCGGTAGGCATTGCAGCTGTACAGGTAGGCGTTTTAAAACAAATGATTGCGGTGGACTGTGAAATCGGCTACGATGAAAACGATAAGCCTATCGTTGCCACTTATGCTCTGGTCAACCCTAAAATCATTTCTGCATCTGCTAAACAGGCTTATCTGAAATATGGTGAAGGCTGCTTATCTGCAGAGGTCGATCATTCAGGTTTTGTACCACGTTCTTTGCGTGTCAAAGTTGAAGCTTATGATCTTCTTCAGGACAAAACCATTACAATCCGTGCCGAAGGATATCTAGCTATCGTGCTTCAGCATGAAATCGATCATTTCTCCGGCATCATGTTCTATGACAGAATCAATCAGCTTGCACCAGATGCAAAAATCCCAGGTGCTATTATGATTGAATAGCCCTGTCATCTATGCTAGAATAGTTCCAACGTGGCGTAATAATGAATTTAAAAGATTTAGATAATACTATAGAAAGAAGGTATCTATGAATCAGAAAATAAACACAAGAGCGCCAAGAGTCCCAAGAAAAAGAGAATTCATACAGGATAATTCATATAACCGTCAAACAGATACCCTAGTTTATGCACTGGGAGGTCTGGGTGAAGTGGGTAAAAATATGTATTGTTATGAACATGATGATGAAATCATTATTGTTGATTCTGGTGTTGTTTTTCCTGATGATGAACTCTTAGGCGTGGATTATGTTATCCCAGATTACACGTATTTAGTCAAAAACCAATGGAAAATCAAAGCTTTGGTAATTACACATGGTCATGAAGACCATATTGGAGGCATTCCATTTCTTTTACAGTCAATTTCACTGGAAGCGATTTATGCTCCTCGATTTGCTGCTGCACAAATTCGCCGTAAACTAGAAGATAAGCGAATGGGCAGATATGTCAACATTGTTGAGATTGATGGAAACTCAAGGGTTGAAACGAAACATTTCAACATTGGCTTCTTTGATACAACACATTCTATCCCCGATTCTTTAGGTGTACTGATTAATACACCAAATGGAAGAATTGTTCATACTGGAGACTTTAAATTCGATTTAACTCCAGTGGGATCCAACTCAGACTATCAGAAAATGGCTTATATAGGCCAGGTTGGTGTAACACTGCTGATGAGTGATTCAACCAACTCTGCGGTTTCTGGCTTTAGCATCAGTGAAAAGAAAGTAGCTCAGTCCATTCTGGATATTGCCAGAAAAATTAATGGACGCATGATTGTCGCAACTTTTGCCTCAAACGTACATCGTGTACAGCAGATTTTGGAAGCTGCTGTTGAATGTGGCAGAAAAGTAATTATCTTTGGACGTTCAATGGAAAATGTTGTCCAAATCGGACGCAAATTAGGCACAATCCGTATTTCAGATGAGCACTTTATCTCCCCTGAACAAATCAATTCAACCCCTAGCAACAAACTGTGTATTGTCTGCACAGGGTCTCAAGGTGAAGCACTTGCAGCACTAAGCCGAATTGCGAATGATACACACCGCTATATTCACATACAGCCAGGTGATACTGTGATTTTTTCATCGAATCCAATTCCGGGAAATGCAATGAGTGTATCACAGGTTGTCAATAAGCTGACACGCAAAGGTGCCAATGTTCTGGAAAACTCTGCACTGACTTCTTTGCATACAACAGGTCATGCATCTCAGGAAGAACAGAAGCTAATGCTGCAGTTAATTAAGCCAAAATATTTTATGCCTATTCATGGTGAATATAAAATGCTGAAACTGCATGCTGCTACAGCTGTTGAAACAGGTGTTGATCCAAATCACAATTTTATTTGTTCCAATGGAGATATTGTTGTATTACGCAATAATGAATGTTTCCTGGCAAATTCACGTATTCAGACAGATGATATCTATGTAGATGGAAATGATGCCTCAGGACTTTCTACTGCTGTTTTAAGAGACCGTAAGATTCTTGCCGACAGTGGTCTTGTAGCTGTCATTATCACAATTGACTCTCGCTACAACAAAATCCTCTGCAGACCTAGTATTGTATCACGTGGATTTGTCTACATCAAAGAATCACAGACACTGTTGAAGGAAGCAGAAATGGTTGTTTATGAAGCTTTGCGTCAAAAAATGATGCAGAAAACAACATTCGGTGAACTTAAAAATACAGTTCGCAGTGCATTAGAACCTTTCCTTTATCAGAAAACAAATAGAAATCCAATTGTTATACCTGTCATATTAAATCACAAAGATGCTATGGCACTTGGTCAAAGAAAAACAACAACTCAGCGTTATTATGGTTAACTAAAATTTCGCGTGGTTTTGGTTAAAACTGCTATAAAATCACACGTGGTGTAAGAAAAGAAAAAAGATGGAGTTTAAAGGAGATTATCCTGTAGATTCCATCTTTTTATG
>JAFULN010000062.1 GCA_017473335.1 Erysipelotrichaceae bacterium | reverse complement strand
TGGGCGATTTAAAATTTCACGTGGTTGTGGTCACCCTTTAAAATCTTGCGTGGTCATTTTTTGATCACGTTTTTGTTCATGCGTGGTACCTCTCTAAAATCTCACGTGGTTATTCAAATATAAAAAACTCCTGTATCATTAATCTTGCTTAAGGATCATAATGAACAGGAGGTGTCCCTTTGGACAATATTGATTTTATCACAGTTTCTCTTAACCTTCGACCATCTCAAATCAAATTGTTAAATTCTGCTTTGAATGATGGAATCTTACACATCTACATTTCGTTGCACCCTGAAGAGTCTGAGTGTCCTTTTTGTGGTGGGAAAATCAAAATTCATTCTTATTCTCTAAGAACTATCCATCATTCCGATATCTGTGGTCATCCAAGTATCATTCATTGGAAACGCACTCGCTTCGTCTGTAAAGATTGTCAAAAAACCTTCTCTGAAAAGAATGTATTTTCTCCAGATAATTTTTCTCACTCCTATACTGTGCTCCATACAATCGCTAAAGACCTTAAAAATGCGGACCTTTCTTATGAGTACATCGCCACCAAAAATCATATCTCTGTTTCTCTTGTTTTGCTTTATGCTGATAGTTTTCTGCATATACCTAGACTTCGACTCCCTGAAAATTTGGGTATTGATGAAATCTCTTCTGATATGGCTAAATATGGTGGAGCTTACCTTTGTGTCATGGTTGATAATAACCATCGTTGTCTTACTGAAATCCTTCCCGACCGTTCAAAAAGAACTCTTTCAAAGTTTTTTGAATCTATTCCTTTGTCTGAACGTTCAAATGTCAGATTCGTCACAATCGATATGTGGCAGCCTTACAAGGATGTTGCACTGAAATATTTGCCTAATGTTACCGTTTCAGTCGATAATTTCCATGTCGTTAAAGAATTATGCTTGTGTTTCACAAAATTTAGAGTTCAGATTATGAATAATTGCGTCTATGGCAGTCCTGAATACTATCTTTTGAAACATTGGCATAAGCTTCTTGAAACAGATGAATATGACTTAGACTATAATAACCCTGGAAAATATAATGGGTTCTTCAGAATGAATATGAACTATCGTGATCTGTATAACCTACTACTTGATTTGAACCCTAATCTCACACTGGCTTATCAGCTCAAAGAAAAATATAAAATCTTTAACAGAGATGCTACAGAAGATAACTGTCAACAGCTGTTTGATGACTTAGTCAAAGAATTTACCATTGCTCAACTTCCATGTTACGAAGAATTTCTTACTTCACTCAAAAATTGGCGTACTGAAATCCTTAACAGCTTCAAGCGTCCATACAATGAAAAGAAACAGTCTAATGCCTTAGCAGAAAATATGAATGGAAGAATCAAAACCATGATTGGTGTAGCTAATGGATATGGTAATTTTGAAAGATTTCGCGCTCGTGCTCTGTATTGTTTCAATGATAGATTGATGTATTCGTTGACGCAGCACATCTATCCTAGAAATAAAAGAGAATTCAAACCTAGAGGAAAATACCAAAAGAATCAAACAGCACTTACTACTTCTGAATTAGATATCATTGAAGATGATCCAATCTTCTCTGACTGACTTTTTATCGATTTAATGTTTTCCTTAAGCATTATAAAAAGATGGAATCTACAGGATAATCTCCTTTAAACTCCATCTTTTTTCTTTTCTTACACCACGTGTGATTTTATAGCAGTTTTAACCAAAACCACGCGAAATTTTAGTTAACCATAAAAAGATGGAATCTACAGGATAATCTCCTTTAAACTCCATCTTTTTTCTTTTCTTACACCACGTGTGATTTTATAGCAGTTTTAACCAAAACCACGCGAAATTTTAGTTAACCGTAAAAAGAGGTCTTTCCTATCACTAGGTTAGACCTCTTTCTCTCCACACTAGATGTTGGAATTTCTCCACACGATTAGTTGTCAACTATTTGTGTGTCCACACTATTCGTTGGAGACCCATAATTGGTCCAAGAGAATCACTTGGACCAATTATATTTCTTAATATAAAACTTATTATTTCAGTGTACCGTACCAACCAATGCCTTCATAAATCCAGCCAAGTTCAGCAAGCCAATCTCGTTCTTCGATACTGCTTGTAAAGTGATGTGTACCAACTGTTGCATTCGGATTAAACAATCTGTACTGAGCAATTTCAGTATCTGCTGCTGTATTGAACGCAACATTTTCATAGTTCCATCCTTGGCTCATCAGATAATTCTTTTCTTTTTCTGACATAGTGTACATGTGATCACCTGTTTTTGGATTATAAAGGCGATGAACTGGTGCACCCTTGATTGGAGCGTTAAACGCAACTCCTTCATAATGCCATCCAACTTCAACAAGAATATCACGTTCTTCTTCACTACCAGTGTAGAAATGTTCACCTGAGTTTGGATTATACATACGATACATTGGTACTGTTGGTATTACTTCTACCTCATCCTTCTTTTCTGTTCCACAAACATCACAAATAAGATCTGCATCATCCGTATATGTATGATCAACAGCATCAATTAGTTTATTTCCAGTAACAAGAAGAGTTTCAGATTCAGCTGTTCCATAAACATCAAATCTCATTGAAGCAGCTTCACTTAATTCAAGTCCACAGATTGGAACAACTACTTCCCAAGTATTATCTGATGTCTTATTTGCACCAAAAGTCTTACGACCATTTGCATTGAGTACTACTTTGACAGACGTCATTTCATCATCAACTTTTGTGACTTTAACATAGAGTTCCTTTCCATCTTGTGATGTAGAAAGACTCAGTTCCGCATTAACAATACGAACATCACCGCAAACATCACAGGTTGTATCCATTGCATCAGAATAAGTGTGTTCTGCAACTTTTGTACTATGAATCTCAGTAGTTAACAGTTTACCATTTCCGAATGCATCAAACTGCATAGAAGTCTCCTTCTGAAGTTCAAAGAAGCAAACAGGAACAACTGCTTTCCATGTATTTTCCGCAATTTTTTCAGCTTGATATTCTTGAACAATAATACCAGTCACTCGGAGTGAAACATTATTCACCGAATCATCAACCTTAACAACTGTTACTGCAAGTTCTTTGCCATCATTGATTGACTCAATTTGCATTTCAGGTTTAATTTCTCGAACTGAACCACAGACATTACATGTTTTATCCATTATAGAATCATATGTATGTTCAACTACCTGACTAGCAATTGTTGTTTCATACATCTTATACTGTTCACCATCAACTGTACCATATACATGAACAATGAACGTTTCTTCATGATTCAAATTGAATTGACAGAGTGGAATCGTTGTAGTCCATTCATTATTGTTCAGTTTTAAATCAATCCATTTCAATGACGATGCCTGTCCTGCAGTCTGTGCCCAAATTGCAACACGAACAACATCCACTAAATCATCATAAGATGATATTACACTTAACTGTCTATTCTGATCAATCAGTGCAACAGTTGTAGAAACAGTGATTAACTGTCCTTTATCTGTAAATACATACGGAGTATTATCAATTGTCTGTCTTCCTACTGCAAGCTTTCCATCATCATATGCATAATATGTATCACCATCAACGATAAACCATCCATCATTACGTGGAGCTCCAGCCCAGTAGTAATACAGAGATCCATCTTTTTCAACAAAGCTTCCCCTCAATAATTTACCATTGGTGTTATCAATTGTGTACTTGATACCATCCAAATAAATGTCTAAAGTAGGCTTATCTGTTAAATCTGTCATAAAGTGACCATCACCATTTGTACGATACCATGCATCAGGATCAGAATCTGCGCCATTCTTGACCCATTCATCAGTCTTCAGCCACTGATTTCCTGCCCAATAATAATAACCTGCAGGGTTAAAGTAAGCACGTAGAAGCTTTCCATCTTCATCAAAGTCATAGTAAATTCCATTTCTTTGTGAGCCAGTATCTGGAGCAACCTTAATGCCAACAGCCATAATGCCTGTACTTTCATGGAAATGATACCATTCACCATCAATTTGCTGCCATGCATAGGCCATCTTGCCTTCATCGTAGTAATAAGTATTTCCATCTGATTTCTTCAGGAATCCTGTATAACCGCCAATTAATTTGCCATTATCGAAATCCATTGGAACTTCATCAATAATAACTGTTCCATCATATCCAACACCATTTTCATCAAAGCAATAGCGATCTCCATTAATAGAAACCCAGCCTGGTGTAGGCACTCCGAATTTGGCATACATGTTCTTGCCATCAACAACAAACAGACCTGTATACTTTGTTTGTCCTACATTAATTCCATCTTCACCAAAGTCATAATAGAATCCTTCTGCTTTATCGATACCTGTCAGTCTTTCTCCATCGACATAATATGCATATCCAGTATCTTCAAATACCCAACCATTCTTCAATGCATTAATCAAAGTATAAGAATCTTCAAATGTTGCATAAATATCCTCGAAATAACCACCGCTTTCTGGCGCACCATTAATGATTACATCTGGATTCACAAATGGATATAGTCCAAATGTTTCCTGGTTTTCAGGTTTAGATGCAAATGTATACAATGCATTTGCACGCAAATAGATGCGATAACCAATTTCACCACTATTAATAACTGATAAACGATTCTTGGCACCCCAGTCAGCATCTTCTTTTGGAGTCAATTTAAGACCACTTAAAATACACATAGGATTTGCAGTTTCAGGATCAATAGCTGCAGTTTGGTCAACCCATTTCAAAGTCAATGTCAACGAGTTTGTCTCTTCATCAAAGTCTTTTCCTTCAAGTGTAAAATAGTCATTGATTAACGTAATATTCGAATAATCCACATCAAATTCAGGATTAATATGAATTACTGGTTTAACTTCAGTTAATACACTGACACGTTCAGCCAACTGCATCAAAAATCCCCAGGCAGAAGCATTATCTGCATCAGCTCCTGGAATCATGAAGATAATTTCACTTAACACTTCAGGGATCGGAATCTGAGTCATGTCAATCGCAAAGATATAAGATGTTACCATTGGCTCATCTGTATCTATCGCTAGATAATTAATAGCATCACTTGTTGTTGAATTAGATACCTGACGGTCCCAAGCAAACATACGATCTCCACCGGTTGCCTGTTCAAAGTCAAAGGATGCTTCTCCCTGTTTATAAAGTGAAATCGTAGCAGAAGCTTTAACTTCGTTATCTTTGCTTAAAGATGCAGTTACAATTACACTCTTGAACGAAGAACTTTCTTTTGCAATAAATTTAAATCCATTAATAGTACCAGAATCATTGCTTAAAGTCATTACAATATCATCTTCACAAATTGTAACATTTTTACCGTTATACAGTGCAACTAATGGTAAATCAACTGTTTCGCCATAAACTGCATTGATTGAATCTTTCTTAAAGTAGATTGTTGTAGGTACAACAATATTAATTGTCTTTGTTCCGAGTACTTCATCGCCCAGCATTAATGAAACATCAACAGTACCATTTCTTAATGCAGTTAATACACCATTTTCATCAATAGACGCCCAGCGTGAATCAGAAACGTTCCAAGAAGTTCCTTCAGGTAATTCTGCAGAATTACCTGTAGCACTAACTCCCTGTGCACTTACTTTGATTGATGAACCAATTGTCATATAGTTTGTTGGCGTACTCAACACAGCATGATCAAACGCTGTAGAACTTGGAGCAGTTGAAACAGCCATCAAAGATGTACTTACAGAACGAGCATAACCATCTGATGGAACACTTACAACTGCTAATTCATCTGTTCCTTCAAGTTTAGCAACATAAGTGGAAGATCCACCACCATCAAGGTTAACTGCAGAAACACATCCAGCTTCAAGCATAATCTGGGCAATTTCCTGCATACTTCCTCCGCAAGAAACTGGTTCTTGTCGTCCATCAAGTACCATAAAGACAACCTTACCTGTCTTAGTAATACCGACAGAAGTACGACTTGCACGATTATTAACATGACTTTCACTATAACCAACTTGAATCTGCCCATTTTTAATCAGTGTAGTACCAAATCCGCCAATAGCTTCCTGAGCAATTGCTTTATAAGTATTATCCCATTCAGCTTTTGTACCAATTACTGCCGTTCCATCTTTCAAAATCGCAAAGAATCCACCACCGTCACATGCGTGATACTCAATGCCATTCATCATCAATAAACCACCTGGTTCACCAGTTGTCATATTGTAACCATCACCATTAATGCTAGCTACAACATTATAGTTTTCAATATAATGTTCACTTTCAGGATTTCCATATTTTTCTTGAGCAGCATTTGCCTGATCAAGTACACGTGACATCTGCCAATATGTTGGATCATTGTCATGATAATTCGCGTAAACATCAACATCATCTCTTGTAATATCAACTGTTGTTACATAATATACCATTTGCTTATTATCAGATGAATACGCTTTATTGATATCTAATGTAATACCTGGAGCCAATGTAGAGCTTTCTGTCTGGAATACATTGTAATAAGGATTTGATTCCACCTCAACATAATCTCCAGCCAGTTTACACAGATAATCCGCAAATGAGTAACAGCTAGCCTTTCTTAAATCGAACAAAGTATTCTGATCTGATACAAATTCACGAGTTCCCTCTAAAGTAGAAATTACTTTATTAGACATATATTCATTGTATACTTCATCACGAAGTCGGCTCTTTGAAGTCTGACCATTCAAACGATTCTTAATAAAGTAATCTGCACGCTGCTCATCTGTCAACTCTTCAGTAAAGTATTCACTAATAATCTGAGTTAATAATCCATTATCATATTCCACTTTCTGAAGCTCATTCATCACATAATATCCATCCAAGTCACCATAGATATCTGTCATACCGAATGTATCATCTTCATTAAAACTCTTACCTAGATAATTGTTAGAAATGTCTGTAATCATTTCATCCAATGTTCCTGTTACACCATGACGGTCTGCAAGACTCAAAAGGTCAACCAAGTCCCCAGCCCAACCAGCTACGTCTGCGTGATTAATACCATAATTATTATGATATGTAATATCCATCGTACCAAACATATGGCCAAAGTCTACTCCATTGCCATTTGGTAATATGAAGTTATTAATATTCTTCAAACCACTGACTTTAATCATCTGATCTTCAGTTTCAGCCATTGAGTTAATCATATCTTCCATCTCATACACAAAAGTCTTGAATTCTGAATCTTCATAGCCAGCCATAATGTTCCAAGAACCAGAATTATAACGATCCACACCCGTTCGAACATATTTGATAACAAGCCATAATGGATCTTTTCCAGGATGTTCTTCCGCAAAAACCATTGCAAGTTCTTCCAGTAAAGATAAATTAGCCACAAATTCATCATAAGAACCAATCGTAGGTTCTCCTAATGCAGGAATTTCTACGTATGTACTATGTGTACATCCAAGTCTTGTACATTTTTCATACGCTTCCCAACCAACGCCAGTATAAGTTGGCTTCTTCGCTTCAAATGTTTCAATTTCATGACCAAGCGCAGGAATTACTTTATGAGGAATAATTTCTTTTCCACATACAGAACAATGTGAACCTGCACCTAATCCATCATCTTCACACATCGCAGGTATTTCTTCATCTATTACTTCAGTATGACCCGTTGCAGCAATTGGATAATCAATGAGTACTTCATCTTCACCAATCATAATAGAATAAGATTCAGCACCCTCAGTCTCACATTCTGCTTCTTTTGTAATACCTACATACGTATAGCGTCCATCAGTCAATTCAGGCAAAATTTCAGTAATGCCATGCTCCTCATCATGTGAACAGATTCTTACAGCTGTCCCCTTAGATTCATAAGTAGGTCTCAGTATTACTGTCCATTCACCATAATCATGATTAAGAGCAGGTATTTCAACCTGAATACTAATCGTCTGTTCATCTTTCACTAATTCATATATTGTTATTCCAGCCTCTTCGCATGTAGCATCAACTACTGTTACTGTATATTCTTCACTTGTCAATACAGGCAGAGCATCAGTTTCAACATGTGATTCATCTGTCTTACAACTACGAGTTACTTCACCCTCAACTGTCTCTGTAGATTCAGTAACAATAATCCATTCATTATAATCATGTCCCAGTGCATCTACAACTTCCTGTGCTACCAGTACTTCATCACATACTGAACAACGTTTGCCTTCTGTAAGTCCTGTTTCTGTGCATGTAGGTGCCACTGCTGCATCAATGACTTCTGTATGTCCTAATGCATCGACTACTTCCTGTTCAATCAGAACTTCATCACATACTGAACAGTGCTTGCCTTCTGTAAGTCCTGTTTCTGTGCATGTAGGTGCCACTGCTGCATCAATGACTTCTGTATGTCCCAGTGCATCAACAACTTCCTGTTCAACCAGCACTTCATTACATACTGAACAATGTTTGCCTTCTGTCAAACCTGTCTCTGTACATGTTGGAGCCACGGCTGCATCAATGACTTCTGTATGTCCCAGTGCATCAACAACTTCCTGTTCAACCAGAACTTCATCACATACTGAACAGTGCTTTCCTTCTGTAAGTCCTGTTTCTGTACATGTTGGTGCTACTGATGCATCAATGACTTCTGTATGTCCTAATGCATCAACAACTTCCTGTTCAACTAGCACTTCATTACATACTGAACAGTGCTTTCCTTCTGTAAGTCCTGTTTCTGTGCATGTAGGTGCTACTGATGCATCAATGACTTCTGTATGTCCTAATGCATCAACAACTTCCTGTTCAACTAGCACTTCATTACATACTGAGCAGTGTTTTCCTTCTGTAAGTCCTGTGTCTGTACATGTTGGAGCCACGGCTGCATCAATCACTTCTGTATGTCCTAATGCATCGACTTCCTTTGTATATGTATCTGAACATCTTGAACATATATATGTTTTTTCACCTTTTTCTATACATGTTGGTATTGTTGTCAATTCTTCTGCATAATCATGTCCAAGAGCAGGAATTGGTCCTTTACCCTCTGCATAATCACAGCGAGAACAATGGCTACCATTAGAAACACCTTCTTCTGTACATGTTGGAGCTACCGCTGCATCATATATTAAATCATGCCCCAATGCAGCCACTGTTACAGTAAATGTAAAGCTTTGATTATCATCAGTTTTATATACGTAATCAGCAATACCAGATTCTAAGCATGTAGGTTCTTGCTTAACTTCATATTTATAATAGCCATAGTCTACAGAAGTTGACTGTAAAATTGGCAATGATTCAGTATCTATATGATTTTCATCATTTTTACATATTCTCTTCATAGAACCTGTAGCTGATTTCGTAGGTTCAGTTACAACTTCCCATTCAGTATAATCATGTCCCAGTGCATCAACAACTTCCTGTGCTACCAGTACTTCATCACATACTGAACAATGTTTGCCTTCTGTAAGTCCTGTTTCTGTGCATGTAGGTGCCACGGCTGCATCAATGACTTCTGTATGTCCTAATGCATCGACTACTTCCTGTTCAACCAGAACTTCATCACATACTGAACAGTGCTTTCCTTCTGTCAAACCTGTCTCTGTACATGTTGGTGCTACTGATGCATCAATCACTTCTGTGTGTCCCAGTGCATCGACTACTTCCTGTTCAACCAGAACTTCATCACATACTGAACAGTGCTTTCCTTCTGTCAAACCTGTCTCTGTACATGTTGGTGCTACTGATGCATCGATCACTTCTGTGTGTCCCAG
>JAFULN010000061.1 GCA_017473335.1 Erysipelotrichaceae bacterium | reverse complement strand
TTGAACAAAGAGTTAGGAGGTAACTAACGATGAAGGAGATTCTAAAAGAAATTTAAGTCGTTTCCTGATCAGTGAAGAAACTGATTAGAGGAAACTAAAAAGAATTCATCAAGTTAGGAGGTAACTAACCATGAAGGAGATCCTAAAGGAAATTTAAGTCGTTTCCTGATCAGTGTGACAGACCTGGTTGAGGAAACTAAAAATATGGAAGAATCACAAGAAAGTACGTCTGTGGAGGATAAGCCGATGGACATGAAAGGATTCTACAATTAAATAGAAAAAAGACTCAGTGAGAACTGAGAAATGAAATACAGATTTCAAATGATAAAGTAAGAGGGTTTATGATAAAACCCTCTTTTATTATGACAAATAAAAAGGCTGATGACTCAGCCTCGTGTTTTATGTGATAATGGAAAAAGAAGGAATAGGAATAGAAAAGTTTAACACATAAAACACGATAAACAATGTTTATGTAAACATTATAAAATCTTTCTGAAAGAATGTCAATAATATTTCATTGAATGTAAGAATTTACACAACGAGTTAGTTAGTCATTCGGACTTAAGTATGTTATATTTACTATAGGGATATAAGGGGAATTTGTATGGAATATATTCTTGTTGTGTTGATTGCTTATCTGATGGGAACATCGAGCATGTCCTATTATTTGGCAAAACTAAATCATGTAGATATTAGAAATAAAGGTTCTAAGAATTTAGGGGCATCCAATGCGATGATTCTTATGGGGTGGAAAGCTGGGATATTAGTTGGTGTTCATGACGCTTTGAAAGTCATGATTCCAGTTTGTATTATTCGTGTGTTCTTTCCTGAAATCATTTATGGTCCAGAACTTGCTGGAGTAGCAGGGGTATTTGGCCATGTTTTTCCTTTCTATCTTGGTTTTAAAGGTGGAAAAGGTCTTGCATCCTTTATTGGTATGGCACTAGGGTTAAATCTAGTTATTGGGTTAATTGCTTTAGTACTGCTTGCAGTGGTCACTGTTGTTACAGATTATATTGTTCTGGGAACAGTAACTTTGATTTGCAGTGTTCCTTTGATGTTGTATCTGATGCATCATGATCTGACTGCTGTAGGTATTGTGCTGATTTCAAGTGTTTTGATTGCCTGGAAGCATCGAGAAAACTATGTGAGAATATATAATGGTACAGAAATTCGTTTTAGAAAGGCGAATAAAGGCGAATATAGAGAAAAGAAGTAACAGGACGAAGTCCTGTTTTCTTTTTCTGTTTTAACAACTATGATATACTTTAGAAAAGAAGTATGGTGATGATTATGAGTAGAAAATGGAAACATATACCTGTTAAAGGATTAAAAATAGCACTGGGTACAGTACTAGCGATAGTCATTGCGGAATTATTTCATCTTCAGTATGCAGCTTCAGCAGGAACTGTAGCGTTATTAACGCTTTTAACCACAAAAACCGGGACTGTAAAACTTATTGTATGTCGCTTGTTGAGTTTTGTGATGACAGTCTGTTTGTCTTATTTATTTTTTAATTGGATTCCTTTTCCATTAATTTCCTTTTTTATTGTGCTAATTCTTGTTGCACTAGTTCTTGTTGCGCTGAAATGGGAATCTGCATTATCGGTAAATGCACTGATTGCAGTACACTTTCTAACCGAACTTGATTTTAGTGCTGGCTTTATTATTAATGAATTGATGTTAGTACTCGTTGGTGTTGTGGTTGCTTTTGTGTTGAATTTGGTTCATCATTATACCGCCTATGAAGATGAACTAGATGATGCAATTGTACAGATTGACCATCAAATACAGGAATTGTTAACGGACATTGTAGTTTATATTCGTCATCCAAACTCACATTCTACTTCTTGGGGTGAGTTAGGGAAACTAGAAAAGAAAATTCAAGAGAATATGAAATATGCGATGGAATATGATGAAAATGTATTTTCAAAAGAATCACAATACTATCTTGATTATTTTGAAGTAAGAGAATTTCAGTGCGAAATCTTGCATTTACTGCATTATGAGATTCGAAAAATACGTACCATGCCTGAACAGGCTGAAATGCTGGCAGCTTTTTTGGAATATTTGATTCCATACATTTATGAGGAGCATGATCCTGAGCCACAGCTCACTGCATTAAAAGTATTAATTGAGAATATGAAAGAATTGGCATTGCCTCAAACAAGAGAAGAGTTTGAGAATCGTGCCATTTTGTATCATATTTTTATGGATATTGAAGATTTTTTACTGAAGAAAAAACAATTTATAGATCGTTTAGATAGTAGTCAGAAAATCTTGCATTGGAAAAAATAGTATTTAATCAGAGAATCAATGAATAAGAAAAAAGGCCCTCAACGAGGGTCTTTCTAATTTTAGAGATTGAAGTATTGTTCGAATTCTGCTGGATGCGGAATCTTTGACATTTCACTTACTTCTTTGCGTTTTCTGTCAATGAAGTTTTTAATGAGATGTTCAGGGAAGACACCACCTGCAGTCAGATAATCGTGATCTGCTTCTAATGCATCCAATGCATCTTCCAGACAAGTTGGAAGAGAGCTCAGTTTTGCCTTTTCTTCTTCTGGCAGATGATATAGGTTCATATCATATGGACCCCATCCATTTTCATGTGGATCAATCTGGTTCTTAATACCATCAAGGCCAGCCATCAAAATAGCAGCATAGCAGAAATAAGGATTGCAAGTTGCATCCGGATTACGAAGTTCAAATCTTCTCAGTTCAGGAGTTTTAGCGTATGCTGGGATACGGATAACTGCAGAACGGTTAGAAGTTGCATAGCCAACAGTTACAGGAGCTTCAAAGCCTGGAACCAAACGCTTAAAGCTGTTTGTACTAGGGTTTGTCAGTGCACACAAAGAATTGATGTGCTTTAGAAGCCCACCCATAAACCAATGAGCTTCCTTAGACAAATGTGCATAGCCATTGTCATCAGAGAAGACAGGCTTACCATCCTTCAACAGCAGCATGTGTACATGCATGCCATTACCTGCTTCTTTGTAAACAGGCTTTGGCATAAATGTAGCCACTTTGCCATATTTCAAAGCAGTATTTCTGATGATGTACTTAATCATCATAGAAGCATCAGCCATCTTAGACATCTGTCCAAGCATAGGTTCAATTTCATACTGACCAGCAGCACCTACTTCTGGGTGGTGGTACTTTACAGGAATTCCTGCTTTTTCCATTTCCAGACACATTTCTGAACGGCATTCATAAGTCTGGTCAAAAGGTTTTGCGATGTGGTAATTCTTCTGATGATTTACTACAACGCCCTGCCCCTGTGCAGCTGAATTGAAGTAAGCCTGATTCACGTTCAAAGACATACCGATTGAATCTGGCTGTACATTCCATCCAATGTTGTCAAAGATATGAAATTCAAATTCAGGAAGAATCAGCATTGTGTCTGCAACACCAGATTCTTTCATATATTCTTCTGCAGCTAAGACAATATTTCTTGGATACTGAGCTAGTGGACGATTATTTGGATAATCAATAATCATCGCATTTCCTGTCAGTGAAAGTGTTGGGATTTCACAGAATGGATCGATCAATGCAGTATCTAAATCTGGAATAAACACCATGTCACTCTTTTCAACAACAGCATAACCATAGTTGGAAGCATCAAATCCAATTCCTTCCTTCATTGTTTTTTCACTGAATTGCTGAGCAGGAATCGTTACATGACGGAATTGTCCGTTAATGTCAACAATTTTAAAATCAATCATTTTGATATTATGTTCTTTGATTAGATTCATAATATCCTGAGCTGTTTTAGCCATATTATATTTCCTCCTAATTAATACAGTTACATTAAGCATAATTGAAAATGAAGTGAAAATCAACCTTAAAGAAAAGCTTGAGAATTAACTCAAGCCTTTACAAGTGTTTCATTTTCGTAAATGTATGGTACATTCTGCTCAGGCAGGATATGTTTTGAACCCATAGCGTTTAGTTTTTCTGGATTGTTGGAATGAACGCACACAACATTCTTAGGGGCAATAGTTGCGATCATCCAGCTCAAATGATTTGGGAAGGCGTGATTGAAAGAATATACATTGGAATAACCAACATAACGTACTTCAGCCTTTGTCAGCATTGCATCTAAAATGCGTGTTGCCTTGTTGCCTTTTCCAAATGGTTCTCCAAATAAATGGAAGAACACACCATCTTTTGCATCTAGTGAATGCAGATTCATAATGTTCTTGTAAGAAATCTGTACAAGGTACTTGTCTTTGTGAGTGTTGATTTCATCAAAAGACAGTTCAGTGTTGGTGTTGCGTACAATTTCTAGAATCTTTTCATCACATGGGCAGTCAGGATGATAGAAAGGAACAGTTTTATTTAATACTTTATTGATAATATAAGCTGTTTCTGTTTCCCATACGATTGTGCGTCCTGCTTCTTCTGCAAAGCGAATCAGTGCATTGATCAGCTGCATATCGCGATGGTAAATGCAGAACAGTCCCATTTTATCGGTTTTAGACATCTGGTCTTTTACGTCTTCATAAATGCCAGATTCAAGGAACATGCCTTCTAGGATTTCTTTACATGGTTTTGCGAGATCTTCTATCTTAGAAGGGTCATGAATGAACTTAGTTGGTGAATAAGAAGTACCATCCACAATCAGAACATCAATATCAACATCAATCAGTTTTTCAATTTCCGCAAATGCCTTTTCCTGTGACAGACCATGGAAACGAATGTCCCCGGAATAATAGATAGTCATATCAGGAGCTTCAATCAAATAGCCTGCAGATCCATAACATGGATGATCACTGAAATATGGAGTGACTAAAAGCTTGCCATGCTGAATCTTATCATCGTATTCAACAGGAACAATATTTTGATGAGGTGTGCCTTCATCAATGTCTGTTAATGCAGCCAATAGTTCAGTTCCATGATGATGCATATGAACTGGAACACCCTCATGCAGATATTTGATGTTAGACATATGATCCAGATGCAGATGTGAGATCAGAACTGCACTTTTCATTGTGGACTCTTCAAATGGCTGAATGTTTCTAAACAATGAACCATCAAACATTGTTAAGTCTTTCTTAGGATAGATACCATCAATTGCAGGTGTTTCACCTAAACGAATTGCGTCTCTTAATAAACTTTCATTTCTATGAGAAACAACACCATCATAGAAATTTGTGTTGGGCCTAAATGGAGCACCGAAGTCGAAAATCAAACGATGATCTTCATGAGTTACGCTGACAACAACACCGCTGCCCTTTAATCCTTCGTGAAAACGAATTTCTGTCTTCATTTTGTTACCTCCACAAGCTTATCATCTTCCATAACATAAGTGACACCAAGTTTAGGAAGAAGTCTTTGTCTGCCTTCTTTAGCCAGCAGTCGTTCAGGGTTATTCCCATGTGTTGGGATCAACACTTTTGCATCAATTTCATCACAGTAGTATTTTACCTGAGGTGGATATGCATGACTGAAGTAGTTGTTCATAAAGAAATTAATGTGTGTAAATCCAGCCATTTCCAAAATACGCTGCATATTCGCATAAGCAGGGTCATAAGCACCAATTGGAATGCCTCCAGAATGCAGATAACATGCATCCTGATTTGGCAAATCAAACAGCTCCATAATATGTGCATATGTATTCTGAATCAGATATCCCTTAGGATTTTCATGAATATCTTTCAGTGTAATTACAGGGTTGTGTGCCATCAGTTCTTTGAACCAATCCTGATCATATTTGAAATCAGGAACATACACATTTACAGGTTCATTAAAGAATTTCCAGATAATGTATGCAGTTTCTGGTTCATAAGCGACTATACGTCCAGTTTTGGCAGCCATTTTATTGAAAGCCATGACATCTGACATTTCTCTTTCATAGAAGTTGAACACACACAGTCCATCTTTTTCACTCAGATTCTTACACAGATGTTCATCTACCATTTCCTTGTTCATCATACCTTCAGGCAGTTCTGCCTTGCCGATGATTTCTGCATCTGGTGAATCATACATCATCTTCATTGTGCCATCCATCAGGGTTGTGCATTCACAAACTAAAACATCAGGATGTTCGTTTTTAACGTAGTTCATTTCAGCCCATACTGCATCTACATAATCGCCATGCAGGAATAAATCACCAGTATAGTGAATCTTCATATCTGGAGTCTTTACATAGAAAGAATAGTCCTGATAGCTCTTTGAATTTAGTAGGAATGGCTTCACTGTAATATCACCAACATGATATTCAGTGTTAGGGTCTAATACTTTATATCCTACAGTTCTACATGTTAAGACGCCCTGATTCACCGTTTCTAATGCAGCTTCAATGCGCTGTGCTGGTTCAGAGAGATAAACATCTACACCATCTGCAACTAATCCCATGCAGGACATATGGTCCAGATGCATATGAGTAATAAAGATAGACGTATGCAGGTCAGAATCTTCATTGGAAAGAAGAGGGAAGTCTTTGATATGCTCTTTGGCATATAGACCATCGACCCATGGTGCACGATGGAGTTTCAGTTCATCATACATCAAGTTTTCTTTGCGATGCTGAACTGTTCCATCAAACATATCAGTTGCAGGATTATAGGCAGTCCCGATTTCTAAAAGAACTCGTTGTTTTCCATAAACAACACTCATGACAACACCACCAATGGTATTTAATCCGCCATAGAAAGTAATTTCAGTTTTCATAGCTTTCTCCTTTACACTAAAATGACATGATATTATAGCATAATCTACCGTTATTGTAACACAAAAGAATCATGAATTTTATGGAAAGTAAAGATGAATTTAAGGCTTTAGTTTAATCATAAAATATTGATTTGAATGCACTGATATTTTATAATGTGTGAGTAGAAAAAATCATCTACAGGGGGGTAATTTATGACCGATTCAAATAGAAGAGCTGAAACTATGGAACGTATTACTACTGCAGAATTAGCTAAGAAATTTATTGAAGAACAGGTAAAAGCTGTTAGAGAACAAGTCAAAGACAAGAAAGTACTTCTGGCACTTTCTGGTGGTGTAGACAGCTCAGTGGTAGCAGCACTTTTGATCAAAGCAATTGGAAAACAGCTGGTATGTGTGCACGTCAATCATGGGTTGATGCGCAAGAATGAATCTGAAGGTGTGATTGAAATGTTCCAGAAGGGCTTGGATGCAAATCTGGTTTATGTAGATGCAACAGATCATTTCCTGAATTTATTGGCTGGAGTTTCTGATCCAGAACGCAAGCGTAAAATCATTGGCAAGGAATTTATCACAGTGTTTGCAGAAGAAGCAAGAAAACTGGAAG
>JAFULN010000028.1 GCA_017473335.1 Erysipelotrichaceae bacterium | reverse complement strand
TTTTGCGTAAGAAACCAAGCAAGAAATGCACAAGGCTGCATTTCTTTTTTTGTGGAAGGAACTTAAAAAGTCTACCTCTTCACAAAATGGAAAGAAACTGAAGAAAAAGATAAAATATAGATGGGCAAAAATTAATGGAGAAAAAATATGGCAATGACATGCAGAAATAATATCAAACGAGATAGTTTTATCATGAGCACAATCGATGAATTAGTACCACAGGATCATTTGGTAAGAAAACTGGAAAGAGGTATGGATCTTAGTTTTATCTATGAAAAAGTAAGATATTTATACAGTCCATTTGGAAGACCAAGTATCGATCCAGTGGTGCTTTTTAAATTGTTACTTATCAATATCATATTTGGTCTGAATTCGATGAGGAAAACATGCGAAGAATGTAAAGTGAATTTAGCGTATAGATGGTATATGGGATTAGATATCAACGAAAAAATACCTGACTATTCAACATGGTCACAAAACTATATCAGACGTTATAAAGATTCAGAAATATTCAATGAACTCTTTGAAGCGGTATTGAGTCGAGCTATCAAAAAAAGATATGTGGATCCAGAAACCATTTTTGGAGATGGAACACATCAAAAAGCGAACGCAAATAAAAGAAAAAGTCATAAAAAAATCGTAGAAATCGCAAAAAAGGCTTATGAAGAAGAACTATTGAAAGAAATCAACGAAGATCGTGAATGCATTGGAAAAAACCCCTATGAATCCATGGAAAAAACAGAAACGATCTATGATGAAGAAACAGGAGAAGAAAAGAAAGTCACCAAAACAAAGGAAATCAATGTATCAAACACAGATCCAGAAAGTGGCTGTTTCCATAAAGGAGAAAAGGAAAAATGCTTCGCTTATACACATCAGACATTCTGTGACAAGAATGGTTTCGTATTAGGGGTGAAAACATTTCCTGGCAATATCCATGATAGTGTAGCATTCTTTGAAACATATGAAGAAGTAAACAAGAGATTTGAAGGATTGATCAAGAATGTAAGTCTAGACGCAGGATATTTGAGTCCTGCAATCTGTAAAACGATCATAGAAAATGGCCAAGAAGCATTCATGCCGTACAAAGCACCAATGACCAAAAAGGGATATTTCAAGAAATATGAATATGTTTATGATGAGCTCTATGATTTCTATATTTGTCCAAAAGGAGAAACATTAAGCTATACGACCACAAAAAGAGATGGACATCGAGAATACAAATCTGATCCAGAAAAATGCAAAGACTGCCCACTGAGAGAAAAATGCACAAACAGTAAGAATCATACAAAAGTAATCAATCGACACTTATGGGAAGAATATCGTGAAGCAGTAGAGGAAACACGCCATACAGATAAGTGGAAAGAAATCTACCCGAAGCGTAAAGAAACAATAGAACGTGTGTTTGCGGATTGGAAAGAGAAGTTTGGGATGAGATTTACACGAGTAAGAGGTTTAAAAAAGAATCAGCATCAAGCGCTGATTTCTTTTGCGTGCCACAATTTAAAAAGAATGGCAATATGGAGCTGTAAATAAAGCTTCATGTCATTCTTTTTTGTGGTTTCAGTATAAAAATATCATTCTTTTCCGCTGCAAATCATTGAAAAAGTGCCTACCATCAATGATAAGCACTTATTTGTCAACAATCTGAGAAAATGACGTTTAACGTCATTCTCTACATTTAATTCTGTTTTTCACTTTCAATTGCTTTATCAATGACTATCTTAAACCTTTGATCATTGGAATCAACCCTAAAAACATCAAGATTCCAGCACAGCCAATTAAAATCCCCTGTATCATCATTTCGGTATTCACTAATACCATGGACATTCCTGTGCCAAACACAAGCGCAGAAGCAATAGCATATACTGTAGTCATCACATTTTTTAAACTGAAACGAATTGGAGCACAGCCTGCAGATTTTCGATAAACAATCACTGCCCCCAGCAAAACAAGTGCACCAGCACAGCCTAAACCAATTCCAACATTAAATAAATTCCACTCAGGAATAAGTGCCATACACATCCCTAAAGAAAACATCAGTCCACCAAAAACACTTAACACTAAAATTACAAAATTTGACTTTTTCATTTGTATATCCTCTTTCTATTCTTAAGATGAATAAAATATACATTTGTCTTTTTATGAAATTGTTTGAAATATGTTAATGAAATGTTAATTCAAAAGATAAGCACTCATCTTTTGATGAGTGCACATTATTCATAAAATTTATTCACCTAGACAGATGACAATCTTAACACCTGTTATTTTCCTGGTGCATCTAAATCATCCGGCTTTTGTCCCTGATGCGCCCTCCACTGACATTCAACTAAGCTCATTTTTGTAAATCTTGCCTTAAATGAAGAATCCTCTGGACTGCATGCATAGATTCCAAATCTAATTTTGTCTTTTCCTTCCCACATATGACAAATACGCATCTGTTTAAAATGAATGCCATCTTCTGAACATTCTATACAGTAATCATCTTCTCTTCTGCTGAATCGATACCACATTGATTGGACAGATGCATCAATTTCAACAGTTGCCCAGTCTGAATACCCATGATTTGTTACAACACTTCCTAAATGCTGAAATCTTTCATTTTCATACTCAATCGATGCCTTCAACCAATTATCACTGTCTAAATACATCACTATTCCACACTGATCAAATCGATGTTTGGAATCAAACTCTGTTTTCACAATAAATGAAAAGTACTTCTCATCTGTCTCCATCTGATAGACTGGAGCATTATCATTTCTAAAATGATAATATGTTCTTTGCCATAAATCTGTATGTGGAGCACTTGTAATTTCAATCATATCTTCAGTCATTAACCATTCTTTAGGTTCTCTTGTCCAAGTAAAATTATCTAATTCTAATTTCATTCTAATCATCCCTCTTTCTTCCTATTCTCTAATTCTTTATCTTTCAGAGTTTCGAAAGTTTTCTGGTGATACTCCTTTATACTTTTTAAAGATTCTACTAAAGTAATGCTGAGAACTATACCCCACCATGGATGAGATATCATTAATACTCATTTCAGTTTTCAGTAGTAATCCAATTGAAGCTTCAATTCTTAATTGATTTAAAGATTCAGAAAATGTAAAACCAGTTCTTTTCTTAATCAATTTCGCCATCGTCGAAGTACTTACACAAAAATGTTCTGCCATTTGATTGAGTGTGATATCACTATCCTGATAATGATTTTTTAAGTAGGATTTAATTTCATCCCCTTTTGTTGTGAAATCATCACGATAACCATGTTTATTCAGTAGACCAATTTCTAATAATCTTTTTTCATATCCATCAATTGCTGATTCTAAAACTTGTTTAAAATTGACAATATCCAGTGGTTTCAAAAGATAAGAAAAGACACCTAGTTCAAGTGCTTTTTGTGCATAAGAGAAATTATCATATCCTGATACAATGATAATTTTCATATCAGGATTGGTCTTTCTTACTTTTTCAATCGTTTCAAGACCATTCATATGAGGCATATTAATATCAATAATTAATAATTCAGGATGTATTTCTTCAATCATTTCTAATGCTTCCAAACCATTTTGTGCAAGATAGGCAATGGATACTGGAAGCTGAAAAGAATCAATTAAGCGTGCCATTCCTTCTCTTATGGTACGTTCATCATCCGCAAGAATTATCTGAAGCATTACAAGTCATCTCCAATCTTTTCTGGAAAACACAAAACAATGACAACACCGTCTTCATTTCGAATCTCAAAATGAAATTCTCTTCCATAAGTTAAATACAATTTTTCATATACATTATGAAGACCATAATGCTCTGACTCAACATGAGTTTTTAGTTCTTTCGTAAGTTTTTTTAATTTATCTTGAGGTATTCCCCTTCCATTATCTTTCACTTCAATCCGTATCATAGAATTCTTTAAAGAAACCTGTACATCTATCTGCCCTTTTCTTTGAATACCTTTAATACCATGATAAATGCTGTTTTCAACTAAAGGCTGAATAATCAGTTTAGGAATAATTAGTTTTTCTGATGCTTTATCAACAGAAATTGAATAATCAAATTGTTCTTTATAACGAATAGTTTGTATGTCTAAATAACTACGGACATGTTTGATTTCCTGTTCAACAGGAATATATTCTTTCCCATCACTTAAAGATATTCGAAAAATCATAGACAATTTCTGAATCATTTCTGCAATATCATAAGCGTTATAATCCAGTGCTTTCCACTGAATAGTATCCAGTGTGTTATATAGGAAATGAGGGTTAATCTGTGCCTGCAAAGCACGTATTTCAGCCTTTCTTTCTCTTTCATAGATTGTGGATACTTCATCAATCAAACGACGGTTCTCATCAGCCAGTTTACGAGATAAGATAAAAGAAGCAAGCCAAATAGTCATAGAACCAATTGCCGCAAAAAGAAGCAGGCTATTCACTATTCTAGTTGTAGAGGCTGTTAAATGATTTGTGTATATGGCATCACACAAAATCCAGTTATCTGCATAAGGAACAGAAGCATAAAATACCGTAACACGCTGATTATCGACAAACATTTCAAAACTTCCATTTCCATTTTGAGAATGATGTGCAATCTGAGATAAATGCTCTCCAAACAATTTCTGAACTTGTTCTCTTTGAGTATAAACATCTGCATTTCTATTCATAATCCACGCAAAACCATCATACACATTAATCTCATCTGTAATATCTGACAAATACTGCAGATTAATTGATCCGTTGATAAATCCCATAGCCTTTCCTGTTTCATCTTTTAAAGGATAACAAATCAAAAAAATAGGTTCATTGTCTGATTTTGATACAACTGGATTTCCAATAACATATTCTTTTTCTGTTATCATGGCTTCCTTAAAATATTCTCGTTGAGAAATATTAATCGTCAATTGATCATTAATCCATCCTAGTCCATCCGTTTTTCCAATTGCATAGGATTCCTGAGGGTTTCCATAAAAATCTCTTACTTGGTCATTTATACTCGTAATATAAGGTTTAATTGTATCAAAATCTCTTCCACCAACCTGAAAAAAATTGTTGATAATACGTATTTCACTGATACGCTGATCTAGCCACGCTCCCATTTCATTCGCCTTAGATTCAATCAAATTAAGTGTTTGAATATTAGCCTGTTGTAAATTCTGAGGCTTAATCACTACTTGAGTGAACACAAGAAGAGGTACTAATGCGATCACAAGACAAAGCATATAAATGACTATAAATCGTTTCTGATAGCTTTTTGAAGCATTCTCTTTCATGCAATTCCTCCTTGCACATTTTGAATTGTATAATATTGTTAATATTTTATCAAGCAGGTAGAAAAAAAGAACTGTTAGACTTTCCAACAGTTCTCTTCATATTTATTAATTAGTCGTTTGCAGCTGCATTAGCTCCAGCAATTCTACCGAATACCATGATATCAGCAATTGCACATGAACCCAGACGGTTAGTACCGTGGATACCACCAGTTACTTCACCAGCTGCATACAAATTAGGAATGATGTTTCCATTTGTATCCAGAACCTGAGCTTCAGTATTGATTTCAATACCACCCATTGTGTGATGCACTGCTGGAGTAGCAACTACGATATAGAATGGAGCAGTTTCAATCTTAGAGTTCATTGACTTGCGTCCGAAATCTTCATCAACGCCATTTTCTACATAAGTGTTGTACTTATTTACTGTTTCAACCATCTTTTCAGCATCAATACCAAAGAATTCTGCTGCTTCTTCCAATGTATCAGCCTTCACTAATTCCTTCATTGCATACATGTATTCAACTTCACCGCCATGGTTTTCAACAATCTTGTCTGATTCCCAAGCTGCGCTGTCAATAATTTCGTAGCAAACCTGACCAGTCTGAGCCAGAATTGCATTTGAAATAACATCACGAGTATCCAGTTCACCAACGAAGCGTTCTCCTTCTTTATTAACGATGATTGAATGTCCATACAGACGAGCATCGTCAATGTACAAAAGACCACCAGAAATTGGATCACAGAAAGGATAAGTCTGAATGTATTCCATATCAACCAGATTTGCGCCTACTTCTTCAGCCATAACAATACCATCACCTGTAGAACCTACAGAGTCAGTAGATTTATAACCCTGACCATAAGCAGGATTATACTTTTCTCTCATTTCGATAGAAGAACCAAATCCACCTGTTGCAATAATTACACCATTATTTGCGTGCAGTGTTAAAGTGTCACCATTACCACTTGAATTTACACCAGTAATTCCAGCAGCTTCACCATTTTCATTCATAATGATTGTTTTAGCTGTAGTGTCATAATAGAAAACAACACCCATTTCTTCAGCCTTAGCTACCATCTTCATCATAACTTCTTCACCAGTTGCACCTTCTGGAACCAATGAACGAGTTACTGAGTGCCCGCCAAAGTGCATCATATGATCTGTCCAAGTTACATTAACTGTATCTCTCAGCCATTCTGCAGCAGACAGAGCTTCGTTTGCAAGAATAGTAACCAAATCAACATTAGCGATGTTTCCACCACCATTGAGCATATCAGCAATCAGCTGTTCTGGACTATCTGTACCTTCTTCCTGAAGCCAGTTTCCAGGGACAGCCATTTCTGCACCTGACAACAGTGTAGAACCCATTGCCAATTTCAATTTTTCAACAATTGCAACACTTGCACCATTTTCAGCAGCAGTGATTGCAGCAGCCAAACCAGCTCCACCAGCACCAACAATAACAACATCATAAGTTTCTTCTGTTGCTGCAGCTACATGAGCTTCTACTTCATTTTCAGTAAGTTCAGCACCTGATTCCTTAATTGCATTGTTTACTGCTACTCTAAATCCTGCAGATGTCAATGTAGCACCAGAGATGCTGTCAACACTTGTACTGTTCTTTTGGATCATTTCTTCAGTTAGAATGTCCATTGCTTCACTGATGATGTCAGATTCTCCATGTGAAACAACTTCAATTGCAGTCATCTTGCTGTTATCAAGAGTAACTTTAACAACGATGTCTCCACCTTTACCTGATCCAACACCTTCAAATGTACCAGTCACACCTTCAGTTACTTCAGGTTCATTTGTTGAAGTACCTGTTGAACATGCAGCCATGCTCATTACCATCAGGAGTGCCAGTAATACGTTAAATAGTTTTCTCATTTCATTCCTCCTAGAGTTTTACTCCTGTAATATTTTACTAATTCACTCATCTGATGTATTTAGACTAAATTTCCACTTTTTGTACAAATCCGTTATTTATCTTCTCTTATAGACAATTAGTTCAGGATTTTCACCCTCTGCCTCATAAGTAAAGACCATTAGAAACTCCATATTTGCAACAAGACCAAAACAGAAGTTTTCATCTATAACGGATTCAAGCTGAGTCCCTAAATAAGTTGCATGATCATCTAAAAGTTTCATCATCTTTCCATTAGGAAGACGAACCTCAAGATTTACATATGTGCCTACAAGTGCATTGAGACTTTTTACCTCTGGCATACCTTCGATATTCAATGAATTGAATTCATCCATCAGCTGCTGTTTAAACTCATTGAATTTCTCTGTACCCCCAAGACTTTCATAACGCTTCCAGTAATTTAAAGTAGGAAGCAGTTTCTTCATATAAGAAGTGACTTCATCTGAAGAAAAAGATTCATTGGCCATATGTGTACTGCAATAGCTAATCAAATCGTCCATACTATCATAAGTAAACTCTCCTTCTGAATAACACCATTTGCAATACTCTTCATTATAATTCCCATCTGTCTCTTTACTAAGGGCATCATCTTCCATTGGCATTCCACAGCACTGGCAAATCAGTTTTCTTGGTGAACCTAAAAGTGTATTAATGGAGACATCAAAAATACTCGATAATAACTTTAATGTCTCTGTATTAGGTATTGTTTCACCATTTTCCCAGCGTGATACTGCCTGACGAGTAACATAGAGCTTTTCTGCAAGTTCATCTTGTGACATCCCCGCCTTATTTCTTAATGCCCAAATAATTTCTTTTGTCTTCATAAGCATGTCCTCCATCGTTATTATATATCTCACTTATACTATAATAAAGCAACCCTCTGTTTCCTGAATGATAAAAGCTCTTTCTTTTACAGAAAGAGCTTCATGTTTAATTTAAATAATCAAGAATTTCTTGTGCATTGGTATCAGGTTTTGCCTTTTCAAATACCTTTTCAATCATTCCCTGTTCATCAATGATATATGTACTTCGTACAACACCCATACTGATTTTTCCATAGAGTTTCTTTTCTTTCCAGACATCATAAGCCTGAATTGCCTGAAGTTCAGGATCCGATAACAAGATGAAATTCAAATCATATTTTTTCACAAAATTCGCATGACTTTTTTCAGAATCTTTACTGACACCAATCACAACAACATCTTTTTTTCTAAAACCATCATAGGCGTCACGAAAAGCACATGCCTGAGTTGTACATCCTGGAGTATTATCTTTTGGATAAAAGTACAGGACCACTTTATTTCCTAAATAATCTGATAAACGTACTTCCTGTCCATGACTGTCTTTCAAAAGAAACTCTGGTGCTTTCATTCCTACACTCAACATAATTCATCCTCCTGAACTAACTATAGTATGAATTGAATGAAAGTACAACGATTATAAACAATTATGGTCTTAAGCCCATGCCTCCTTCTAATGTGAGTGTTTCACCACTGAGATATTTCATATCATCAGAAGCCAATGAGACACATGCACGTCCGATATCTTTTTCAACATCACCATAGTATCCCATTGGAGGCATTTTTACATTTGCCTTAAATGCTTCTGGGTATGCATTTTCCCAGTTTTCAAGCTGTGCAGTCCAAGCTAAAGGTGCAACAACATTAACATTGATGCCATCTTTGCCCCATTCAGTTGCCGCAACTCGGCTCAAGCCTCTGATTCCTTCTTTCGCTGCAGCATATGCACTTTGTCCAAAGTTACCAAACAAGCCTGCTCCCGATGCAAAATTTATGACACTGCCCTTAGTTTTTGCAAGATATGGATAACATGCTTTCATGTAATAAAAAGTAGCATAGAGTCCAGAATACACGGCAAGATCAAATTGTTCAGTTGTATGATCTTTTAATGTGACACCAGATGCAGAAGCCTGTGCATTGTTGATAAGCACATGAATATCTCCAAATGTATCAATTGTCTGCTTCACAACATTTTCAACAACTGCTTCATTGTCCTGTCCAGCATTCACATCAGCCTGAACTGGCAGTACCTTCACACCATACAATCTTTCAAGTTCTTCTTTTGCATCATTCAGTTTCTTCATATTTCTACCTGTTAAAACTAAATTTGCACCTTCTTTTGCAAATGCTGTGGCAATACCATAACCAATAGAACCACATCTGCCATCGCTTAAAACGGCACGCCCTCCACCTGTAATAATCACTGTTTTACCTTCAAATGTACCCATAAAAACCTCCTTGTACTTTGATTGTTAATAAAATGATATCACAAATGATTTGTTAGAAAAAGCGATTTTTTCACAAATTATACATAAATATAGATTTAGTATATATAGTGAAATAATAATGTTTTTTATACATCAAATTGAATGTCATTCCTTTATAATATTTCAAAAACCAATCATCTTACATTACTGTTTAGTGAACTACTCAAAAAACAAGTTATAGAGAATTCCTACCCTGACTCTTAAAAACCTATCGATTCATCACATCTATAGAAAAAGAAAAATAACGCCTACCAAAACACACCTCTTGACTTCTAATCTTTTGCTTATACATTCAATATATATCTTATAGATTACCGATCCGCACCTTAGATATATTTTCTCTTTAAATATAAAAGCCCTGAATTTCTTCAAGGCATGATTATCATATTTTTATGACAAGATTATTAATTGTAGGTGTTGAAGCTATATCACAGCCAAAATAGACATGTCAGCGCTAAAATCAAAATTGCTAACAAGATCCCCCCTAATACATCAGTTGGATAATGAACTCCCAAATACAAGCGTGAAAAAGCAACCATACATGCATAAGCAAGCAATACAGGACCTAAAAAAGAACCATACTGCAAAAAGATAAATGCAGTAACGAAGGTAATACATGTATGGCCTGATGGAAAGGACCAATCTTTCGGACGTTTTCCGACTGGAACAATTTCAGGACATGCATCAAATGGACGAGAACGTTTCATTCCCTTTTTCAACAAAACATGAACAAACACCGCTTGAATACCAAGTGCATTCCACAAAGGAAGACGAAATTGCTGTGTTACAGGAAGCAGTGTCAAAAAAGCACAAAAAGGCAGCCACATTCGCGAGTATCCAGTTTGAGTAATCGTCCACCAAAATGTATTTCCAAATTCACTACGATGACGCTGCAGCCATAATAATATTTCATGTTCAATTCTAAGCATAGGCTATCTCCCTCTTTTTCTTCATCAATGCTCCCATCACCAATTCAATTTCATCTTTCTCAGTCAGTTTGATATCACATTCTAAATGGTCATAGAGTCCATGTTTTGATTCAAGCATCTTTTCAACTGCAAGAGGCAAATTCCCTCTCAATCTTTCTTTAAAACGTTCTTTAATGGTCTTTAGCTCAGCTGTGACAACTATTTTAAATGTACCTCCAGGAAGAAGTGAAAGATGTTCTTTTTCAGTAATGATATAAATAACATCATCATGAATCACTGATTCTTTTAATATTTTACGAAATTTTTCTAAAGCTAAAGAAGGATTTTTTTCAAGTCTAAGATAATCTTTACCAGAATATATCTTCGCAGGAATGAACTGATTTATCTTTTCAGCCAGTGTAGATTTACCTGTACAGTTTTCACCAATGATTGCAATCAGCATGAAACACCCTCCTATTACAATGAAATTATAAGTTGAATTCTTCAAAATGGAAAGTACTTTCCATTTTCCAACACTTATGATGAAAAGAAAATGCACATTTCTGTGCATCTTTTTTAACCATTCAGTTTGTATGAGGCAATATACTCTAGTTCTTTTTTAGCATAAACATCTGGTTTTTCTATGATCAATTCTGTTGAAATGCCCAAATCATTTGCCATTATCTCAAAGTGACAAAGCGCAATTCCTAAATCTATTTTCTGCATATCTATTTTCCCGCCCCCAAAATTTTTTGAACGTTCAAGATAAAAATGCACGAAATGATTTTGAATCAGCATTCTCCAAGGCTGTTTATTTACTGCAGATGGAGCCAAGCGTACCATTTCTAGTGGCAAAAACAAGTCACCTGCATCATCTGGATTCAAAGGATGTTCAAAATCATTCAGATAAACAATCTCTTCAAAGCTCTTCCTCTCATCTGCTTTAACGCCCTTACGCATCATCATTTCTCTTATTGACATTTTTTCTGAAGGATATCCTACTGGACTGATGCAAGGCATGATTTCATCATCTTTTAAGTTCATTGCCTTCTCAAAAGCAGTCCTGTCCATTGTACCACCAATCCAAACTGTACCTATCCCTAATGACTGTGCATAAAGGACAAACTTTTCAAAAGAATATCCAAAAGCTTCATTGAGATATGGACTGTTCTTTACTTTTGCGCCTACATACAGTTCTGTCCCAACCACGACTGGACAGTTCATATTCTCTATGAAACAAAACTCAACAACAAGCCCAAAAGGATTATCTACTTTCTTTATAAAAGTACATAGTGTCTCATAATCTTCTTTTGTTAAAACACGTTGATTAAACGTTCGAACACTTCTTCTTTCACGGATGTGTTTTTCAAGATTCTTCATTTTTTGCCTCCATTTTTAAAGAGCGTGATTCCATTCAATATAATAGATGCTAAAACTAGAAACCATATGATTTTTGAAACAGCAGGCACAACATCCATCAATGCAGACCAGTCTTCTTTATTCACCCAAGCAGCATTCATGCTGTATAATGAACAAACTGTCAGTGCTGTCAATGATAAACTCAAAAAACGAAACCATTTAGACTCACGATTTGCCCATGCAAAAATAAGATTTAACATTGCAGTTAAAAGTGCTGCCAACCCAAAAAACAAAAACATCAGATACCTCCTGTATATTTAAAATGATTAGTACTCCTTCATTCTATTGATGAAATAGTACAATTGATTTCAATCATTTAAATATGATTTTTCAATCTGAAGATCTATCATCATTGAAACAAATAGATAAACTACAACGACAATCACTTCAAAAACTATTGCTGAATATGGACGCGGATAAAATGTAGCTAAAACAACTATGAAGAATCGAACCGGAAAATAAGTACCTAGCCAGGTTGAAATCTTATAAAACTTCTTACGAAACTTTAACGTCTGTTCTGTAGCTTGTGATTCATTCTTTCTAAAAGAAATCTCAAATCCACCCACAGCAGCAATATAAAGAAGAAAACTTAAAAACGCAAAAACAACATTCTGCAAGATAAACACACACATAAATTGAATCAGCATAATCATGATTTCTATCACAACTAGATAAAACATGATTATGTTGATATTGTCATTCTTCACTTTCTTTACTTTGGGTAAATCATTATCACTGACATATTCATCATTCAATAAATAATCTGCAGTCACATTAAACAGTTTGCTGATTTGAAGAATATTCTTCGCATCAGGAAGTGCACTGCCAACTTCCCAGCGAGAAACAGCCTGTCTGGATACGCCTAAGCTAGAGGCAAGCTGCTCCTGTGACATATTATTTGATTTTCTTAACTCAACTATTTTCTCGCACAATCTCATATGAAGCCCTCCTATGGCGTCTGTATTATATCGAAATACAGGTTCAATGACCACCACGTCCTCTTTACAATCACGTAACAAAGCTTTACATTTGATTTTTTCTTCTATTTTTATTTAGTATATCACACAACAAAGATAATCCATGCATTAACATTCATTTCATACAAACTAACAAACAACAATCTTTGAATAGAAATTAATCATGTCATTATAGAAAACGTACAGAAAAGATTATCTGTACGTGTATTATTAAGATATTATTCTGCTTTTTTTCTTTATGCTGCTAAGAATCCAAACGTTTCTAAAATACAAGTGTTAACATGATCGTATCCATTTGCCATCTAATTTCAGCTTCTTAGAGATAAATACAACGATGTATTCAACAATCAATCCAAGTAAAAATGTATTTTATTCCATTTCTTGAATCTCTTTAAATATTGGTTTAGATAATGCAAAAACTATCAAAGCACTGCACCAGTCACAGATTGGCTGAACAACAACCATACCAGCCATTCCAAATAGACGAGGAAGGATAACGACTAGCGGACAATAAACAATCCCCTGTCTTAATACAGCGCTGATAAACGATAGCTTTCCCTTACCCAAAGCCTGGAAATTATAGGCAAAAATCTGATATACCCCAACCATTGGAACTGCAAACGCATAGCCAATCAGAATGTTTTTTCCAAGTGAAATCAATGTAAGATCATCTGTAAGCCATCCCATAAACACATGTGGGAAAAACATAAAGAACAATCCCATGGCCACTCCATAGCTTACTGTAAAAGACATGGACAGCTTCATTCCTGAAAGAAGACGCTGCTTGTTTCTTGCACCATAATTGTAAGCTGCAAAAGGTTGATAGCCCTGTGCAACTCCCATAATTACAAAACGCGCAAAGTATTCTCCTTTTCTTGCAATACCGCTGGCTGCCAGAAAATCTGTTCCAAACATCCCCGCAGACTTCGCAAAAAATCCATGAGATACCGATGAGAGTCCACTGCGAACAAACACTGGAATCCCAACGTTAATGATTTCCTTTATCGAAGGAACATGAAGCATAAAATGACCTAATTTCCATCTTAACAGTTCATCTTTAGTGATCAAGCGATGAAACAATGCCAGTGAGGCAAAAGCTTCTGCAATTATCGTTGCCACTGCAGCACCTTGAACCTTTAACCCTAATCCAAAATCAAACATAAAGAACGGATTTAAGATAATATTAAGCGCAATACTGAGAACAATCACAATCATAGGATAATTCACATCCCCACCAGCACGAAGCATATGTGAAAGCACCTGCTTCGAAATCGTGAAAAATGAAAATCCCATAAGTACAATCAAGTAATAATAAGAGTGATGAATTACAGCAGGGTCATTTGTAAAAATCGTAATTAAAGGTTTCAACAAAGTTACTGAAAAAAGACATGCAACAATAGAAACAAGAAAAGTAACTGTGATAGAAGTCGCAATCAATGATTCAACTCGACTTTCATCTTTCGCTCCCAAAAGCCTTCCTAAATAGCTTGCCGTACCAACTCCGATGCCATCACCAATTGCCTGTGCAAATGTTGAAATCGGTAAGGCAACGGTTGTAGCCGCAATCATTGCATTGTCATGCAGCTGACTAATGTATACCGTATCAATCAAGTTATGCAGTGTATTCACTAAACTCGTTAATACAGCAGGAAGTGCTAAATACACCAGTGCTCTTCCTACTGGTGCATCTCTTAATATCGCTATTTTATTACTTTTGGCCATAGGTGTACTCCTATTCATTTTTTAACACTTTAAATATAGACCATTTACATTAAGAAATAAAGGATTTCTACAAGAGATGTATGATACAAAGATAATTCCTCTTTTATACGATTTCATCAAACAATCTAATCATCAACAATACTCTTATTGTTTTTTAAATTAAATATAAATTATATCAAGAATCATTACTTTCCAATCATTATCATAAAGAAGTGTGCTACTTCTTCAGGACAATAGTTCGCATCAGCTGTCATATACCATTTCACTGTCTCAGAAAATGAAGAACTAAGCTTTTCATTGAATCAACTATTATCCGTTTTATAAGAAATAAATGACACCTTCATTATATAAGGTGTCATTCTTTTTAGAATTATTTATGATTAATTGCTACAGCATCACTTCTGAATACATTTGATGGAGTTCCCATTGGAAGATCATGAATTGTCGCAATGCCTGGTTTCGCATTGCATACTGGAACAACTGCATTGACCAAACGCATTGCTGTCATGACAGAACCTTCATAAGATAACTCTAGTGGACGATCAGCAGTACCAACATTCATATCTACCTGCAAGTTAGGATCTCCTTCAATATTAATTGAAATCTGTCCTACACGAGTTGTGTATGGCCAATCCATTGCAACATCCTGTGCCATGCGATTGACATGTTCTAAAACAACTGCTTCTCTGCCATTAACATAACCACAAGTACGTAAACGAACTGCTACAGTTTTCCCTGCTTCAATCGTTCCCCATGCTACAGGCACATCATAATCAACTGTACGTTTTTCAAAGGAAGTCGTCATTTTTTCAATTTCAAATCCAAAATGATTAGCAATGTGCTGTACTGTTAATCCCCACACTGTCAACTGTGCCATTGGATTTTCAAGCATGCACTGATATTCAGGCAATTCATCAAATCCATAGCAAAATGCCATTTCTTCACGTACTGGAACAGTTGAATAGTTGTACATTTCACTGATTGTTAATCGTTTGATGGTGTTTGAACAAGTCGCCAGTAAGAAAGCCTGATTTTCTGCATAACCTGGTTCCTGACCATTAATATGAATGGTTGCATTTCCTTCAATTGCAGCTTTTTCAACTTCTTCTACAACCTGTTTGTTCTGAGCAGCTTTTGGCCAAATCAAATCAGGCACGGATGGTGAAATTACATTGATTCCTCTGGATAAGAATTTCTTATACCATTCACCATTAATAACAGTAGCCATAATAACATCACGAATGTTAATTGCGATAATTGCACAGTCTGGTTTGAGGGCAAAGATTTCTTCTTCATCACCTGTAATTAGGATACCATTTGGTTTATCCCAGTCAAGCAGTCCAGAATCTGTTCCAATCAAATGTCCAGCAGTTTCTTTATGTGCCCAAACACCGACTAGTTCCATATCACATCTTCCATCCATGGCACGGATTGCTTTGCTGGCAATATTACCTGTGCCAATCACAACAACTCTTAATTTTTTATTTTCCATAAAACAATATCCTTTCGTTATCATTTTCGCATAACAAAAACATCTTCCATAGGCCTATCAAATTCGTTTTATAACTATGCAATTTTGACAATTCTATTGTAATTGAAATTATCCATTGATAAAATATCAATAATAAACGCTAAAGTTTTATCAAGTATCATTTCCGCAGATTGAGGTGAGTCGTTTGAAACTTAAAAATTATTTATTGGATGGCATAACGAACCATTTCCAACTTCAACAAGACAATCAAAAAGAAACATTGCAAATCAAAGCATTTAATGATTTTACTCCTTTTCCTTTCATACATAGCGAAAGAACAACTGAAGACTACATCATTTATGATATGCCCTCTTCCTTTCAGCTGAATATATTTGATTATTCTTCTATATCAACAGCATCAATCACTTTTGATCCATTGTTTGATGTTTACTACAGAGAATCGGCCAAACAGAACCCTCACATCGATTATCCACACAAACAGAATTTCTATCAAATATCTTATGTCATTGATGGACAAATGGACATTATTTTGGAAGGACATCGTTATAGTTTGCCAAAAGATACTATTTGTATTACAAATCATAATGTAAAACAAGTTGAAGAACGTCTTTCTGAATTCACTGCAGTTCATCTTTGTGTTAAAAGTGAATTCATTGAAGATTTACCTATTCTTCAGTCAAAGCAGTCAAATGCCGGAACTGAATTAATTGACTTTTTTAAGTTAAACAACAACCCTAACCAACAAATTGATTACCTCATCTTTTACCCAGTACAAGATGAAATTAAAATCACGATATCTGAAATCTCAAAAACAATGTTCACTGAAATGATGAAAAAAGAAATTGGTTATCTTGAAATCTGCAAATCCTATCTGCAGCGTATGTTTTATCATTTGCAAATGCCTTCTAAATACTTATGTATGCACACAAGCTTTTCACTATCTCAAGAAAGAACACTGTTTGAAGAAACACTAAAATATATTCTAGATCATAAGAAGAAAGTCAGTCGTGAAGAAATTGGGAAAGCACTAAATTACAACGGAAACTATATCAGCAGTGTATTTCAAAAATACGCTGGAATTACATTAGCAAAATATATTAGAGATATTTGCTTAGCACAAGCTGCTCATTTACTGTTAAATACCAACATGCATATCAGAGAAATTATCCATGAACTAGGTTATGAAAATAAAACTGCATTCTATAGTAATTTTTACGAAAAATACGGCATGAGTCCAGGAGATTATCGTGAAAGAAAACAGGAGTCGAAATAGAACTCCTGTTTCCTGTTATAAACTATACCTCATGTAATCGAAAGAAAACATGCACTTTAGTTAACGTTTCTTGTTTTTTATTGAGTATTAGTCATATCATTCATATTTGTCAATAATAATCCACCAATAAAACTCTTTTCATAAAATTACACCCATTTGTTAGAATTGCCGAACAATTTTTATAATATTTTCTCCATCAGTATGTGAGGAACTGGAGCATAGCTCAGCATAAATACATCCCCTACAATTTTGTAACCATGATTCTCATAGAATTTTTGAGCAGAAACGCGAGCATCAAGAATAATCTTCTCAGCATTTTTTTCTAAAGCCTTTTTTTCTAACCATTCAAGCATCTTTCCACCTACACCATGACTTTGTATATCAGTATCAACACAAAGATATTCAAGTTTGAATGTATTATCACTATAGCTCATAGTTCCTACTCCAATTAATTCCTCTTCTTCATAGGCACCTACTATTATTGCGTTCTTTTCAAAGCTGAAATCTTCATCGTAAATATTAAGCCCAAGTGGAATCCTCATTACTTTATTTCTCAAATCCAATGTTTTTTTATAATTCATTGAACCATATTCAATATTTTCAATCTTAATCATACAACTTCTCCTTTTGATTACTTAATTCAAGTCAATTCTACAAACTCTTATTTACCTGCGACTATGGTATCACATCAAGAAATAAAATAATAGTTTTTATGTATACTGGAAGAAAAAAAAGACCTGACTTATTTCTAAATCAGGTCAAAATTTATTCAATTTTCATCATTCTGCTGGTGTAATTGGGTTCGAACCAACTTGCTTAAAAATGCTGATTTTAAGCCATTTTTGATGCGCATCCTTTTTAGTTTTCTTCTTGAACCTAATCCAACATATTACATATGCAATCATCACATCCCAAGGACTATTTACTCTACCATTCTTATATTAAAGACATTTTATTATCTCCAGATTTTGCCTGCATAAATCCAAAAGATGGATCAATTGAATTAGTTAAAGAATTTAAGATTGGATTAGAATATGTGAAGTTAGCAATTCGCCTATCTTCTTCTGGAACTTTATATGCACGTTCCTTGTATAGGCTCAATAACAATCGAGTTAAGAATTTTATCGCAAAAGGAACATTGAAAAAAGTTTAATGATTAAAATTAAAATTGAATATGATAAAATATAGATGCATAAGATAGCAGTAAGATCTTTGGAGGACGGAACGGGCAGCCGTCGCCCTTGTTAGGAGATGTGGGAATTGTCACCTCACCCAAGATCTACAATTAAACACCGATATGATGTACATATCGGTGTTTTTCATTAATTAAATAAATAAAAAAGTTCCCAATTTCTCAGGAACTTAAGTTTATAATTGACCCTAAACCAATATATGACTGCTCTATAAGGCAGGCTCCGCCCTTGTAGGAACCATTTTCTTTTCAAAGGAAAAGGAGTCGTCAGAAAGGAAGAAAGAATTAGTGACGACTCCAGGAGTTAGTTATTTTTTATATAGTTGTTATTTTCCAATCTTTTCTAATGCATTTTGAACTGCAGCAATCAAAGCCTTACTTGTCATAGTTGCACCAGAAACGATATCCACTTCGGTTGACTGAGCATCAATGATTGCCTGTGGCAAAGAGTCGATAGCAGGTGTACCAATGCCTTCTGTTTCCTCATGGTGAACAACTTCAATATTCACAATTGAATCGCCATCCATAGTAACTTTTACAACAATATCTCCACCCATACCACCAGAACCAATTCCAAGGTATTCATTTTCTTTCAGTTCAACAGAATTTACATCAAATCCTTCTTCCTGATTCAAATCAGTCACAGCACCAGGTGTAAATGTCAGTTCTGAATCAACTTTTTTCAGAGGTTCATATGCAGGAAGTGCATCTTTTTCAGCAGCAGCATTCTTACCAGCAATCTTACCAAAGATAAAGCATTCAGCAATATTTGAACCACCCTGATACTGATTTGATGTAATACCACCTAATTCACCTGCGGAATACAGATGAGGAATTGGATTACCTTCTGTGTCAAGAATTTCGGCATTTTCATTACGACGAGGACCGCCCTGAGTATTTAGCATCATTGGAATAACTTCTACTGCATAGAAAGGACCTTCTGTAATAGGCGCCATACTAAATGCTGCTCGATCATGTTCAATATCTACACCAGTTGCAGCATAGTTGTTAAATTTAGTAACTGTATTTGCTAATGTCTCTGGATTCATACCTGCATTCACAGCCAATTCTTCAATTGTTTCACCAGAGTAAACATTTGGAAGCATGTCTTCAGCAAGCAAAGGTTTGATTTCAGTTTCATATTTAGCACTGCTTACAACATAGAATGACTTTTCAGGAAAGTCAATGCTTGCCCAAGAACCAGCATGATAAATATGTCCATGGCGCAGAGTTTCATCTTCTCTTTGGAAACGATCGCCATCTTTACCAACTAGAACTACACTTCCATAAGGGCTTACAGCACCACGTGCACGAGTTCCTTCAGCACCCTTGATTGCAAATCCCCAAGCGATACCTTCATGAACTTCCATATGCCACAAATCAGCCCCAGCTTCCATTGCCATTCTTACACCATCACCAGTGTTATAAAGTGTTCCAACAGGTGCAACTTGTTTCAAACCTAAGTAAGTTTCTGTCATTTCTGGATTATTTTCGAACCCACCTGTAGCCAGAACTACCCCATTTGTAGCTTGAATATTTACAGTTTCACCCTGTCTTTCAATTTCAACACCTACAATTGTCTTTGTAACAGGATCCTGAATCAAAGATACTGCAGGTGATTCAAACCAAACATCAATACTTTCTGAACTTTCAGCAACACGTGTTCTTAGCATTTCCCAAAGTTCACCTGTTCCATAAGCTTCGCTCAACGATACAATGCTAATTGATTCACTGCCTTCAAATTCAGGATATTCTGGAGACATCGTAAGATTTGGAGAAACACCTGTCCAGTCAAACATTGTATTACGGTCTGCGCCATAATCTTCTGCAATTGTTTCAGCAAGATGAGCAACCCCCTGAGTAAACACCTTCAGCATAGCTTCAGGAATTTCGTGATCTGCAGCTAAAGCCTTATAATATTCATATGTAGCTTCTTCATTACCATTACCATAAGCAAACAACTGTCCACAATAACGTGTGTTTCCACCCTCATGTCCTTCAGGTGCTTTTTCAACCAGCAATACTTTCGCACCTTCTTCAGCAGCAGATACAGCAGCAACTGCTCCAGCACCACCAAAACCTACAACAACAACATCATACTGTCCATCCCAATCAACAGTATCTGCAAAAGTATATACTGCATTGTCTGTATTATTTGAAGCGTTAGATGAGCATCCTGTTAATGTTCCAACCATTGCAGCCAGACATAACAGCACAACAAAAAGTTTTTTCATTTCCTTCTCCTTTCAAAACTAGTGATTTCCGGATTTCACTAAGTAGACTCAGTGAGTCCACTTAGTGAAAGTATATATGACACCTTTTTATTTGTCAATAATTACACAATGAGGAAATACTACAATTTGATTTTTTAATTATGAAATGATAGGATATCTTATGTATCAATAAAACAAGGAGTACAAAAATGAATAAACCTCTTAACAAACGTCAGCTCCAGCACCAGCAAACTCTTGAAGCTTTACGTAAAGCCATGGACGAACTGGTAAATGAAATAGGCTTTGAGAAAATGAGAGTCAAAGATATCACAGAGCGTGTTGGAATCACTGAAGGTGCATTCTATCACTATTTTTCTTCCAAAACAGATCTGTTATTTGACAGATTTCATCGTGCAAACGAAACCTCAAAAGAATACTATGAAACAGTTTTAAAAAATCTTCATGAAATTGACGCACTTAAATATTGTGTATCTTCAAGTACTGACTCAATCAAAACAAGAGTAATGAATGTTTTGATCCCATATTACAAAAGCTATGTATCTGATTACACAGAGTGGATCAAAAAAGAAAAAGATTACTCTCAGTTTGTTATTGAACTGATTGTAAAAGCAGGCTTAGAAAAAGGAACAATCAAGCCTATATATTCTGCAGAAGAGCTTACTCATTTTATTCGTATCTATACAGAAGGAAAATCACTCATGAATTGCCTTACAAAAGGAGAATATCTACAAAATGAGTTTTCTGAAAGAGTTATTCTTGATACACTTGAGTCACTTAGAGCTTAATAACTAAACTATTTTAACGACATCTTAGGGTGTCGTTTTTATTTGATCAATTTTTCATCGAGATATAAAAGATACTATAATCTTTCTTTACTAATATGTAGTTTACTCAAGCCACTAAAGAAAAAGCAAGCACACACCTATGAACTCGCTAAAGTACATCGGCATGCAGCTTGCATTTCTAATCCTGATTTGAATGTTATTTTGAGATCACCCTTGTTAGTGACCTTGATGCTTCGAACATAAATTTTCAATCATTCATCATTGTATTTATTCATTGAAACTGTAGATCTTCTTAACTGATCTTCTGTTGATTTGATTTGCTGATTAAGATATTTATGCTTTGCCAATTCAGGATTCAAACGGATGATTTTATACTTGACATCAATGAATATTTAATTAGCATAATTTTGTCTTCCTTCCGAAGAAAACAAAAAAACCTGACTTATTTCTAAATCAGGTCAAAATTTATTCATTTTTCATCATTCTTCTGGTGTAATTGGATACGAACCAACTTGCTTAAAAGTACCGATTTTAAGCCATTTTTGATGCGCATCCTTTTCAATAAACAAGAAAAAAGTTCCCAATTTCTCAGGAACTTAAGATTACAATTGGCTGGGGTACTTGGATTCGAACCAAGGAAATAACAGATTCAGAGTCTGCCGCCTTACCGCTTGGCTATACCCCAATGGTTTACACTTTTATCAAGCGCTTTATAAATATACCATAAGCCAATCAAGACGTCAATAACTTTTTTTCTTTTATTAAAGATTTTTATTTTTCTCTTTACAAATATCCTTCATTGAACACTCTGCACAATTTGGCTTTTTCGCAGTGCAGAAATACCTTCCAAAGAATATAAATTTATGATGCATATCATTCCACCTATTCTTAGGAATCTTTTTCATCAGTTTCTTTTCAACTTCAAGAACTGTATCATTTTTACGCGCAAATCCTAGACGCTTTGATATACGTTCAACATGTGTATCCACCGCAAAAGCAGGAACACCTAAACATACAGATAAAACTACATTAGCACTTTTTCTGCCAACTCCTGGCATCTGGACCAGTTCTTCCATGGTGGAAGGTATCTGAGAGTGATAATGTTCTTTCGCATATTGAGCTAATCCAATAATATTTTTAGCTTTACTTCGATATAATCCTATTTTCTTAATATATTTTTCAACTTCACTTTGTTCAGCTGCTGCCAAATCATCAATCGTAGGATATCTTTCAAATAAAGCAGGTGTTGCTTTATTAACACTCACATCTGTTGTCTGTGCAGACAAAACAACGGCTACACATAATTCATAGGGATTACGATGATTCAGCTCACAGTGAGCTTCTGGAAACATTTCATCCAGCGTATTCAGTATTCTTTTTACGTCCAAGATGTTTTCCCTCCTCAACCATCTGACTAGTAATTCCATTTACAGTCCAGTCCTTTAAAATACGGCTGATATAATTCATATTTAAAGAGTTATACATACTCGCTTCTTTCAGTGCATACAAAATCAGTTTACTATCGATTTCCTTATTCCAGTCACTCAGCATCTGCATCTCTATCTGACTTAATGGACGACCAAACTCTGATTCAAACACATCAAACAAAGAAGAAGAGGATGATGATTCATGACGTGCCATCTCACTTTCAAATAAACCATGAAGCTGAAAAGACACAGTTTTAGAAGTTGCTTTGATATCCAGATATTTCTTTGCACATAAAAGCGCAATCACATGATCTAATTGTTCAAACGATAAACCTGTACGCTTTGCAAGAATTTCATTCGTAATTTTTTGACGCTTTTCATTCATATAACAAATCATCAAAACCACAAGTGCTTCTTCTGCGCTAAGATTTAAATGTAAAAGATTTTCATAAATCCAGCTTGATGGATTAAAAAAAGGTTCCTGATACCATTTTTTCATTTTACCCCTTCTTTCTGTTGAATTATTATATCATTTTTTTGTTCTCTTTTCTTCTGATTTGCATTTCTATGTGAAAAATGCTAAGATGTCAAAGCATAAAGGAGAACAGTATGTTTAAAAAAGTTTCAATCGTATTTTTTTCTGTCCTCTGGCTTTGCAGTGTCTGTTTGTTTGTCTATCGCTTGACTGAACCTAAAACAGCAACTGATCCAAGTACACAGGTTGTTAATACATTTAATGATGGACCTATCGAATCAACACCTTCACAGACTGAAGACAGTTCAAATACAATTAAATATTATTATTTCTGCACAGCTGATCATCAAGACTGTGCATATATGAACGATACTATCTTGAAATCTCTTGCAGTAGAAATGAATGTTGAGAACTTTGAATTTCTTGAATTTGTGGATGCAGAAAAACTGTATGGTGACTGGACACCTTCAAAGCTGAAGTCTACTTGGGGATTTGAACGCTATCCAGCATTAGTTGCCGCAAAAGATTTAGGAAATTCTTTTGAAATCTTAAACGTTCTAGAATGGACTGAAGAGCTTCCATTGGATACAAATTCAGTCAAAGAATGGATGATTCAAAACGAACTTTGGACAGGTGCTATTGAAGATGCTGGAGAGCTCATTGATAAACCACTGGATGAACAGTAACAAAACCAAAAAAGACGCATCGCGTCTCAGACAATCGACAAAATGGGGTATTTCAACCACCTAGGTTGGAACGCCCCATTTTTTATTGTGTTTATAAATTGAATATAGAGTGTTTTTAATGAATTTATAGAGCTGACTATCGTAGAGAAACTTTCTTGCATTGGT